>JAJXZZ010000015.1 GCA_021779795.1 Acidobacteriota bacterium
CACGACTTCCAGGACGCGATGATCCAGTTCACGCCGGTGCCCGAGCCCGGCTCCATGCTGCTGCTCGGCACGGGCCTCGCCGGCCTGGCCGGCGCCCTTCGCCGCCGGATGCGGGCGTAGCCGACGGATACGGCTGCTCCCCGCCCTCCCGGCGGGCTTGCCCCGGGGGCTCCTGCCGAGCCCCCGGGGCCCCACATTGACTCCCCCCGGTCCAGCATCGTACCGTGCGTAACGGCGCAGTCGCGCGGCCCCTCGCCTAAAGCCCTCCCGCCCGGTGGCCGACAACTACGTGAGGATGAGACAGGAAGACTCGGCGGGATCTGCGCCGCCCGGGCCCGGACAGGCGGCGCGCGAAAGTTCGGCCATGAAATACTCGAGCATCAGGCAGTCCGGAACCCCGCGCGGTATGGCCGGCGCGCGCAACGGCGCCCTGCTGCCGGACGGCCCGCCGGCGCCGCTCTACGGCGGCATCCGCCCGGTCCGGCGCCCCTCGCGCCGCATGCCGCTCGTCCGCCACGCCTTCGCCGTGCTCGGCGTCGTCGCGATGGTGCCGTACTTCTACTGGCGCATCTTCTACACGGTCAACCCGGCCGCGCTCTGGTTCTTCTACCTGTTCCTGTTCGCCGAGGGCCTGAACCTCTTCGAGTCGATCCTCTTCTACGCCACGACCTGGAAGGCCAGCCGGCGCGTCGTCCAGCCGCCGCTCCGGGGCCGCACGGTGGATGTCTTCGTCCCGACCTACAACGAATCGGCCATGCTGCTGCGCGACACGCTCGTGTGCGCCATGGCCATCCGCTACCCGCACCGCACGTTCGTGCTCGACGACGGCAACCGGGCCGAGATCAGGGCGCTGGCGGAGGAGCTGGGCTGCGAGTACTTGTCGCGGACCGACCGGTCGCACGCCAAGGCGGGCAACCTGAACGCGGCGCTCAAGCAGACGACCGGCGAGTTCATCGTCGTGCTCGACGCCGACCACGTGCCGTCGCCCCAGATCGTGGACGACCTGATCGGCTTCTTCGCCGACCCCAAGGTGGCGATCGTCCAGGCGGCGCAGGACTTCTACAACCTCGACTCGTTCCAGCACGAGACCGACTGGAAGGCGAGGCACGCCTGGCAGCAGCAGGAGCTGTTCTTCGGCGTCATCCAGCCGGGCAAGGACGCCCTCGACGCCGCCTATTACTGCGGCAGCCCCGCGATGCTGCGGCGCTCCGCGCTCGAAGAGGTCGGCGGCTTCGCCACCGAGACGGTGACCGAGGACATCCACACCGGCCTGCGCCTGCAGCGGCGCGGCTGGGAGGTGGCCTACATCAACCGCACGCTGGCCCGCGGGCTCGCGCCGCAGACCTTCGTCGGGTTCGTCACGCAGTGGGGCCGGTGGGGCCTGGGCGCGATGCAGGTGCTCAGGGCCGAGAACCCGGTGTTCCGCAAGGGCCTGAAGTTCGGCCAGCGCCTGTGCTACTTCGCGTCGTTCTATTTCTACTGGATGAGCTATCAGAAGCTCATTTACGTGGTGACGCCGATCTTCTGCCTGCTGACCGGCGTCTTCCCGCTGGTCGCGGTGCCGAAGACCTACCTGCTGCTGTTCACGCCGTACCTCGTGCTGAACGTGGCGGCGTCGGCCCTGCTCCAGCGCGGCTTCCGCAGCTTCCTGATGAGCGAGCAGTTCAACGTGCTGAAGATGCCGGTGCTGATGGGCTCGGTGCGCGGCCTGCTCAGGCGGAAGACGGAGTTCGCGGTCACCCCGAAATCGCGCGCGGGCGCCGCGCACTGGACGGACCTCCGGCTGCTCGTGGTCGTCGAGCTGCTCGTCCTCCCGGCGGTCGCCGTCGGCCTCTGGCGGCTGTTCCACGCGGCGCCGGGCTACGAGTTCTGGGCCGTCGTCGTGAACCTCGCGTGGGCGATCTTCTACTTCTTCCTGATCGGCCCGCTGCTCGTCAAGGCGCTTCGGCGCGAAGAGCAGCGCATCGCCTACCGCTTCCCGGGGCTGCTGCAGATCCCGGTGCGGCTCTCGTACGTGAACGCCAGGCGGACCGCCGTGACCGACCACGCCTTCGCGCGCAATCTCAATCGCACGGGGATGTCGGTGACGCTGACGACGCCCATCCCGGTCGGCACGGCGCTCGAGATCGAGATGAGGCTGCCCGATCGGCGAATCGCCGCGGCCGGTGAGGTCGTGCGGCAGCAGGCGATCGAAACCGACGGACGGAAGCGCTTCGCCAACGGCGTGCGCTTCGACCGGATCGCGGAGGACGACCAGGACGCGATCGCGAAGCACCTGTTCTGGGAAGTGGCGAATCGGCACGGCCAGATGCTGCACGTGACGGCCTCGTCGCAGGCCGAGGCGGGCGCGCGATGACGCCTCGCCGTGCCCTTTGGATGGCCGTGGGCGCCGTCGCGCTCGCCGCGTGGACGATCGGCGGCGCCGGTTCGGCGTCCGCGCAGATCGCCGCGCAGGCGGCCACGCAGGCGGACGCGCGCCTGGCGCAGGCGCGGCAGGCCATGGCCGCCGGCCGGTTCGCCGACGCCGCCCCGCTGTTCGTCGCGGTGCTCGCCGACGAGCCCGACCGGGTCGAGGCGCTGTCAGGCGCCGTGGACGCGCTCGAGGCGTTGGGCCGCTGGAAGGAGGCGATGCCGTACCTGCAGCGCCTGGTCGGCCTGCAACCGGACGACGCGGCGCGCCTCGCGCAGTACGGGGAGATGCTGTCCTGGTCGTCGGAGACCCGCGGCAAGGCTCGCGGGCTGCTCGACCGCGCGCTCGAGATCGATCCGGCGAACGTCCGGGCCCGGGCGGCGCTGGCCACTCTCGATTCCTGGAGCGGGCGGACGGGCGCCGCGCTCGACGGTTTCTCGGCCGTGCTCGCGGCGGACCCGGAGAACGTGTCCGCGCTCCGAGGCATGGCCGAGGTCAGGGCCTGGAACGACGAGTTCCAGGTGGCGCGCGACCTGGCGCTGCGCGCCTTGAAGCGGGAGCCGGCCAACCCGTACGCGCTGCTGACGCTGGCCCGCGCCGACGTCGGCCTCGGGCGCGACGAGGAGGCGCTCGACGCGCTCGCGAAGATTCCGGACGGGCCCACCTACGACGAATTCGATCAGATTCACGGCAACGCGCTGCGCGGGCTGAGCTGGTGGGCGGAGGCCGGCCTCTCGTGGCGCGACGACCGATCGGGCCTGTCGCTCGTGCGGCCGGCCGTGGCCGCGTCGGCGCCGGTTGGCGCGCGCGGCCGCGTCGGGGCGTGGTTCAGCCCGACCTTCTTCAGCGGGCCCGAGGGGAACTTCCACTCCGGCCGGCTCGGCGCGTCGTTCGACGCGCGCAACGACAGCTGGCGCCTGCACGCCGAGGCGGACGGCGAGCGCTACGCGGCGGGCGTGCCGACGGCGGCCGACGGGGCGTTCGATGTGACGTATCGCGGCCGCGGCCCGGTCGTCCTGGCGGCCGGGGCCCGGCGCGAGGCGGTCGAGGACACGATGGTCTCGACGCGCGGCGTCGTCATCGGCGGGGCGTTCGTCGGGCAGGTGCGCTCGAACCTGGCGTACGCGTCGGCCGGGTACTCGAGCCTGCGCAGCCACGTGGACGCCTCGGCCAGGGTGAGCGGCGGCGCCTACACCGGCCACGGCCTCGACGCCAACGGGCGGTGGGGCGTCAGCGGAGGGCTGGGCATCACGGCGAGCGGAGATCGGCCGTACGTGCGCCTCGGGTACGCGGTGGACTACCTGGGTTTCGGCTTCGACGCGTCGGCGCAGCCGTTCGCCCCCGGGCAGCGGCGGAGCGGCGGGTACTTCAGCCCGACGAAGTTCCTCACCAACTTCGCCACCGGGCACGTCGGCTGGCGATTCCGGCACGATCGGGGCGAGTGGTTTGCCGAAGGCAGCGCGGGCTCGCAGAACGTGGAGACGACGACCCGGCGCTTCGGCGACACGCAGTTCGCGGGGACCTTCGCGACCGGCCTGGTCTGGCGCCCCGGACCGAAGGACGAGCTGCGCGTCGAGTACCGCTACCTGAACGTGTTCAACGCGTTTCGTCGAAACACCGCGGCCGTGGCCTACCGCCGCTACTTCTGATTCCCTGCCATGCCCGACCGGAACGCGCGCCCGAGAGTACGACAGCTGTGGCCGATGCCGGCAGCCGGCTGGGTGGCTCTCGCGCTGATCCTGGCCGGGGCCTTGTGGCTGCGCGGGCACGACCCGCTCTACAACACCGCCTTCCAGGACGAGCGCATCTACGTGGCGATCGGGAACATGTTCCTCGGCAACCACTTCGAGTACCCCTGGGAGCAGCCGCTCCGGTACTCGATGGGGTGGTACCTGTGGGGCACCATGGCCGCCTTCGCCTGGCGCGCGGGCGGGTTGTTCGCGCTCCGGGTGTTCAGCGCCGCGCTCGGCACGCTGACGGTGCTGGCCGTCTTCGCGTTCGCGCGGCGGCTGTTCGGCTGGAAGGCCGGCCTGGCCTCGGCCGCGATCTTCGCCGTGGCGAGCCCGCCGGTCTGGGCGTTCCGCGTCGTGACCTACGATTCGGGGGCGATCTTCTTTTTCGCCGTCGGCCTCTGGCTCTACGCGAAGGCCTGGGACGAAGGGCGCGAGGGGCTCTGGCTGGCGGCCGCGGCCGCGCTGTTCGCCGCGTTCCTGTCGAAATACCTGGTGGCCATCTTCTTCCCGCCGCTGGCGCTGCTCACGCTGCGCCGCCACTGGCGCGCGGTCGTCTTCTTCGCCGGCTCGCTGACCCTGGCGTGCGCCGCGTACGCGGCGTACTACTGGACCGACCTCTGGGCGCTCATCGGCTTCTACAAGACGATGGACGCGACGGCGGCCCCGACCTCGTGGATCGACACCTACGGCCTCCACCGGATCGACCTCTGGCTGCTCGTCGGCGTGGCGCTGCTGGCCTCGCGCCTGCGCCCGGCGATCGGGCGGGCCGCCGTGCCGCTGCTCTGGCTCGGCGTGGCGATCATGCTCGGGTTCCAGGCCACCTCGGGCTTCCTCGGCCCGCGCTTCTACAAGCAGGCGAGTTACGCATTGCTGTTCCTCGTCCCGCTGTCGGCGGCCGGCCTCCTCGAGTCGCTTCGCGTCGTGGGCCAGCGGGCCTACGCGGCCGTCGCCATCCTGGCGATCGTCCTGCTGTCGGCCGGCGTCGCCGCCGCCGACCGGTCGTGGGACACGCCGCGGCACGTCTTCTGGCCGGACGTGGACCCGGCGCTGGCCTTCTTCGAGGGGCGCATCGCCTCGACGACGACGCTGCTCGTGGACGACCCGGCGCTGCGCTACTACCTGGCGGACGATCAGCCCGCGCTGCCGCCGCACAACATCCAGGACGCCTACTACTTGCGCTACGGGCAGCTCGACGGGCCGGCGGCCTACGCGGCGGCCGTGCGCGACGGCCTCTACGACTACGTGGTGCTCGACGGCAGCGGGATGGAGCCGCCCGTGCTGGCCATGCAGCGGGCCATCCGGCCCGAACTCGCGCGGCGATACGTGCGGCTGGCGCGCGTGCCCGAGCCGAGGCTGCTGCGGGCGATCGAGATCTACGAGCGCAAGGACCCGCCCGTGCCGCGGCCGGACCTGGCCCCGGGGCGTCCGCGCGTGGAGATCCTGGCCCCGCCGGGCGGCGTGCCGGTCGTCACGCGGGGGATCGAGACGCCGCTCCGGGGGCGGGTCATCGACGCCCCGGAGGGAAGTTTCCTGCGCGTCGATCTGTTCACCGACCGGTGGTACCGGCAGGGGGACCGCGTCTTCCCGGACGCCGCCGGCGCCTTCACGCAGGCCGTCTATCTCGGCGGACAGGGCGTCCAGCAGTGCGCGCACGTGCTGCGGGCGCGGCTGTTCGCGCCCGACGGCCGCTACCTGGCCACGGCGGCCGAACTCGGCGTGATTCGCGCCAATCCGGACGGGACGATGCCGGGGTGCAGGTGAGAGAGAGAGAGAGAGAGTAAGTGGGAAGTACGAAGTACGAAGTGAGAAGTTGGAAGTGAGAAGTTGGAAGTTGGAAGTTAGAAGTTAGAAATGAGTGAGAAGTAGGGAGTGCGTCGGCTGCTCTTGATTCACCGCCACCAGGCTGCGCTGCGGGCGTGCAGGCGGTGCCCCGACGTGTCCGGGCCGGTCGTGGTGGGCAATCCCGTCGTGTCGAAGGTGTACCTGGTCGGACAGGCGCCGGGCCGGCGCGAGCCGGAACTCGGCAGGCCATTCGCCTGGACCGCGGGCCGGCAGCTGTTCAAGTGGTTCGCCCCGCTCGGCCTCGACGAGCGGCAATTTCGGGAGCGCGTGCACATCGCGGCCGTCTGCCGGTGCTTTCCGGGCAAGGCTGGCGATGGCGGCGGCGACAGGGTGCCGTCGCGCCGCGAAATCGCGAACTGCCGGCCGTGGCTCGAGGCCGAGCTGGCGCTGCTCGAGCCCGAACTCCTCATCCCGGTCGGGCGGCTTGCGATCGAGCAGTTCCTGCCGCCTCGGCCGCTCGCCGAGCAAATCGGCACGAGGCATCGCATCACCTGGCAGGGACGCTCCATCGACGTCATCCCGCTGCCGCATCCGTCGGGAGCCTCGACGTGGCCGCGCACCGAGCCGGGCAAGTCGCTCACCTCGCACGCGCTCGCCCTCATCGCCACGCACCCGGCGTTCGAGCGTCTGCTCACCTCGCCCCCCGGCGGAGAATCGGCGCGCGCTTCGCTGAGCCCTGAGCCGTGAGCCCTGAGCCGTGAGCCCTGAGCCCTCTAGATGTTCCTGAGCTTCTTGAAGGTGCCGAGCGCGACCGTGCCGGCCGCCATCAGCAGGAGGCCGTTGACCGCCAGCACCGCCGGGGCGGAGTAGACGTTGGCGAGCGCGCCGGCCGCGAGGCTGCCGAGCGGCATGCCGCCGCGGAACGAGAGCATGTAGATGCTCATCACCCGCCCCCGCATCTCGTTCGGCACCAGCAGCTGCACGATCGAGTTGGCGAGCGAGAAGACCACGATCTGCGCGATGCCCACGAGGAAGAGCAGGGCGTAGCTGATCGCCGGCACGCGCGACCAGGCGAAGGCGGCGATCAGGCCGCCGAAGCCGACCTGGACGACGAGCGTCACCAGCCCCATCCGCCGGAACCGCCCCATCCACGCGACGATCAACGCGCCGACGACCGCGCCGCTCCCCTGGAACGCCATCATCTGGCTGTACTGCGCGGCGCCCAGGTGGAACACCTTCTGCACGAACACCGGCAGCAGCGTGATGATCGGCATGCCGAGGAACGTCGTCACGAAGGCGACCAGCGTCAGGCCGAGCAGCGGCCCCTCGTGCCGCACGTACGACAGCCCGCCGCGAAGCTGCTCCAGCATCGGCTGCGGCGGCAGCGCGGGGCGTGCCGGGAGCTTCAGCAGCATCAGCGACACGATCACGGCGACGAACGAGAAGCCGTTGGCCGTGAAGCAGAAGACGGTGCCGAACGCCGCGAGCGCGACGCCGGCCAGCAGCGGCCCGATGACGCGCGCCAGGTTGAACTGGATCGAGTTGAGCGCGATCGCGTTCGGCAGGTCCTTCTTCTCGACGAGCGAGGGGATGAGCGACTGGTAGGCGGGCCCGCCGAAGGCCTGCGCAAGGCCGGTGAGGAACGAGAGCGCGAGCACGTACCAGACGGTCATCGAGACCGCGTGGCCAGCCTCTCCCGACACCGGCCGCACGACCTGCGTGAAGACGAGCGCGGCCAGGATGAACGCCGACGTCATCTGGATGTACTGCGAGGTCAGCAGCACGCGCCGCCGATCGCGCCTGTCCGCCACGACGCCGCCCACCAGCGTGAACATCATGACGGGCAGCTGCCCGAGGAAGGCGTCGAGGCCGAGGTAGAACGCCGACCCGGTGACCGTCAGCACCAGCCAGTTCTGGGCGACGTTCTGCATCCAGGTGCCGATGCTCGACGTGCAGGCGCCCACCCACAGCGTACGGAAGTTCGGGTACGCGAAAGCGGCCGCCAGCCGGTGGAGCGCGCGCGCGGAGGGGGACGACGACGCCGGCGGGAGAGCATCGGCGCCGGCACCGGGCGGGGCGGGCGAGGGTTCGGCGGCGCCGGTCGAGTCGGTCATGGCGCAGGTGAACTGCCATGGTAGCACGCGTGGAACCCTTGATTCCTCGGCCGGTTTTCGCTATTATTTCTCCAGAGAAGAAAAAGCGAAACACGAGGAAACCCGACCATGGCGCAGACCGCACTGGCCCGAGCCGACCTGGAAGCGCTGCTGAGGGCCCAAAAGCTCGATCGCACCGTCCAGCCGGCTGACGATACCGCGGCGGCAGATCGGGGCCTGGCGGCGGACGCCCGCGTCCTGCCGACCGGGCTGTCCGCCCTCGACGCGCGCCTGGGCGGCGGCCTGCCTCGCGGCCAGATGTCGGAACTGGCCGGGCCGAGATCGTCGGGCCGGGCCACGGTGATGTGCGCCGCGCTGGCCGCGGCCACGGGGCGCGGGGAGTTGGCCGCCCTCGTCGATCCGCTCGACGCGTTCGACCCCGAGTCGGCGGCCTCCTGCGGCGTCGCGCTCGATCGCCTGCTCTGGATTCGCGGCGAGGGGGCGGCGGCCGGGCCGCTGCCGCTCCAGGCGAAAGGGCAGTCGGACCGCGTCATGGACCGCGCCGTCAAGGCGCTCAACCTGGTGCTGCAGGCGGGCGGCTTCGGCCTGGTCGTGCTCGACTGCGCCGAGGTGCCTGCCGACGCCATCCGCCGCCTGCCGTTCACCACCTGGTTCCGGCTGCAGCGCGTCGTCGAGGGAAGCCGCGCGGTCTGCCTGCTCGTCGGCCCCGCGCCCGTCTCGCGCTCGGCCTCCGGCGTCAGCATTCAGCTGGCCTCATCCCGCGCGGGCCTGTGGACGCCGCCCCTGTTCCGCGGCTTCGACGTCCAGGCGCGCATCGTCTGCTCCCGCGACGCGGGCGACGGGAGGTGTCGATTGGAAGCCAGGACGTAGGGGACCGACTTGCGACTCGCGGCTGGCGACTTGCGGCCTGATCACACGAGCCACGCTGAGATCACGAAGGCCGGCTCTACCTCACAGAGGGTAGCGCGGGCCTCCTGGCCCGCGGGAACGTGTGACGGCCGCGGCGCCGCCGCCAGTCGCAGGTCGCGAGCCGCAAGCCGGACGTGAGGGCGCCATATGTTCGCTTGTTTGTTCGACCCGTCGCCCCAGGTCACGCTCTTCGCGGTTTCGGCCGCGCTCGACGCGCTGGCGCGGGAATTCTCGCCGAGGGTGCAGGCGCACCGCGACGCGCTCGTGTCGCTCGACATCGGCGGCCTCGGGCGCCTGCTCGGCACGCCGGCCGAGATCGGCGAGGAGTTGAAGCGCGCGGCGGAGGACCGTGGGCTGAGCCTGCACGTCGCCATCGCCCCCACGCGGACGGCCGCGCTGCTGCTGGCGCTGGCGCGGCCGGGCGTGATGGTCGTGCCGCCGGGCGGCGAGCGGCAGGCGGTGGCGCCGCTGCCGCTCGGCGTGCTGCGGCACTACCCGCGGGAGCTGTACGGAACCGACGAACAGTGCGGGCGCGTGATCGATCTGCTCCGGCGCTGGGGGCTGAGGACGCTCGGCGACCTGGCCGAGTTGCCCGCCCGGCCGCTGTCGGAGCGGCTGGGCCAGGACGGCGTGGCCTGGCGGCGCCTGGCGCGCGGCGAAGACCTGCAGCCGCTGGCGGCCGGCGCGGCCGAGGCGCCGATCGAGGAGACGCTGGACCTCGAGTGGCCGGTGGAAGGGCTCGAGCCGCTCTCGTTCGTGCTCGCGCGCGTCTGCGAGCCGCTCGCCGAGCGGCTCGCCGCGAAGGACCTGGCGGCCGTGGCGCTTCACCTCTCGTGCCGCCTCGTGTCGCGCGAGGCCGCGACGCGCGACCTGCAGTTGCCCGCCCCGATGCGCGACCCGAAAGTGCTGCGAACGCTGCTGCTGCTGCACCTCGAGTCGCACCCGCTCGGCGCCGGCCTCGATCGGCTGACGCTCCGGGTGGACGCCGCGCCGGCCCGCGTCACGCAGTTCTCGCTGCTGGCGCGCGCGCAGCCGTTTCCCGAGCAGATGGCCACGCTGCTGGCGAGGCTGTCGGCGCTCGTCGGCGAGAGCCGGGTCGGCGCCGCCGCGCTGGTCGATTCGCACCGGCCCGGCGCGTTTGCCATGGGGCGCTTCGCGGGCTGGAAGACGGACGCGGCCGCGCGGGTTTCGCCTCCCGCGGGCCAGGGTCATGGGGCCGGCGAGGGCGCCGGCCCTGCCCAAAGTGGGAGTGCGGGCCTCCTGGCCCGCAGTGTCCGACCCGGCTTCCGCCGCTTCCGCGTGCCGGTGCCGGCGCGGGTCATGGTGCGCGAGGGGAAGCCGGTCCGCGTGGCGACCGGGCGGCGCGGCCTCGACGGCGGGGCGGTCACCGCGTCGGCCGGCCCGTGGCGCACCTCCGGCGACTGGTGGTGTGTGAAAGAAGGCTCGGGACGAGTCGAAGGGTGGAACCGCGACGAGTGGGACGTGGCGCTCGCCGACGGCGGCGTCTACCGCGTCTTCCGCGACCGGTCGCGGGATTGCTGGTTCGTGGACGGGATCGTCGATTGAATCGGGCGTAGCTGGCAGCTGATAGCGGATCACGGTCGGAGGACGGGAGACTCATGGGCTGGCAGCGGATCAGAAGATCCGCTGACCGCTGAACCGAACCCCGTCTTCCAAGTCGCGATCCGCTGAGAGCTGTACGTGTCGCTGTCCATGTCGTACATCGAGCTGCATACCGCCTCCGCCTTCAGCTTCCTCGAGGCGGCTTCGCTGCCCGAGGCGCTCGTCGCGCGCGCGGCCGAACTGGGCTACCCGGCCATCGCGCTCGTCGATCGCGACGGCGTCTACGGCCTGCCGCGCTTTCACAAGGCGGCGGCGGCGGCAGGACTCCGCGCGATCGTGGGCGCGGAGGTGACGATCTGTAGTGAGCAGTGGCTAGTGGCTGGTGATCAGTGTGTCACGCGTGATCCACTAGCCACCAGCCACCAGCCACTAGCCACTACAACTCGCCCACTAGCCACTGCTTTCCGTCTCCCCCTCCTCGTCGAATCCCCCGACGGCTACCGCAACCTCTGCCGCCTGCTGACGCGGATGCATCTCAGGTCGCCGAAGGGGGAAGGGGCGCTCGCGCTCGAGGAGTTCGACGGCCAGGCCTCCGGCATGGTGGCGCTCGTCGGCCGCGAGGCGCTCCGCGGCGGGCGCCACGGCGTCGGCGGTCTGCTCGATCGCCTCGTCGGCATCTTCGGCCGATCGAACGTCTGCGTGGAGCTGCAGCGGCACTTCCTTCGCGACGAGGAATCGGACAACGAGGCGCTGCGCTCGCTCGCGTCGGCCTTCCACGTGCCGGTCGTCGCCGCGGGCGGCGTGCGCTTTGCTTCGCCCGAGGACCGCCCGCTCCACGACGTGCTCACCTGCATCCGCCACAAGACGACGCTCGACGCCGCGGGGCGGAAGCTCTCGGTCAACGCCGAGCGGTATCTCAAGCCGCCGGGCGAGATGGCCGATCTCTTCCGCGACGTGCCCGAGGCGGTGGCGAACGCCGAGGCGCTGGCCGACCGCCTGCGCTACACCATGGCCGACCTCGGCTACCGCTTTCCCGACTACCCGGTGCCCGCGGGGGAGACGATGGGGTCGTTCCTGCGAAAGCTGACCGAGGCGGGGGCGCGCGAGCGGTATCGGCCGTACCACGAGCGGGCGCGGGCGCAGATCGAGCGCGAGCTGGCGCTCATCGACAAGCTGAAGCTCTCGGGCTACTTCCTCATCGTCTGGGACCTGGTGAACTTCTGCCGGCAGCAGGGGATCCTCGTGCAGGGGCGCGGGTCGGCGGCCAACAGCGCCGTCTGCTACAGCCTGGGGATCACGGCCGTGGACCCGGTGGGGATGGACCTGCTGTTCGAGCGCTTTCTCTCGGAGGAGCGGGGCGAGTGGCCCGACATCGACCTCGACCTGCCGAGCGGCGATCGGCGGGAGCGCGTCATCCAGCACGTCTACGAGAAATACGGACCGCACGGGGCGGCGATGACCGCCAACGTCATCACCTACCGCGGGCGCAGCGCGGCGCGCGAGGTGGGGAAGGCGCTCGGCATCGACCCGGCGCAGGTGGACCGGCTCGCGAAGGTGATGCACCGGTTCGGGTTTTTGGACGAGGGCGAGGGGCTCGCCCGCCACATGGAGGCGGCCGGCGTCTCGCCCGCGCAGCCGCGCATGCGGCTGTTCGGCGAGTTGTGGCAGCAGGTCCAGGACCTGCCGCGCCATCTCGGGCAGCACTCGGGCGGCATGGTGGTCTGCCAGGGGCGCCTGGACGGCGTCGTCCCGCTCGAGAACGCCGCGATGCCCGGGCGCGTGGTCGTCCAGTGGGACAAGGACGACTGCGCCGACATGGGGATCGTCAAGATCGACCTGCTCGGCCTCGGCATGATGGCGGTGCTGCAGGATTCGCTCGAGACGATCAACGCGCGGCGGCCGCCCGCCGACCCGCCGCTCGGCCTGTGGAACATGCCGCCCGACGACCCGGACGTCTACCGGATGCTGCAGGCGGCCGACACGATCGGCGTCTTCCAGGTGGAGTCGCGGGCGCAGATGGCGACGCTGCCGCGCCTCAAGCCCGAGCGGTTCTACGACCTGGTCGTCGAGGTCGCGCTCATCCGGCCCGGGCCGATCACCGGGCAGATGGTGCACCCGTACCTGAACCGCCGCGCCGGCCGCGAGCCGGTCGTGTACCCGCACCCCTCGCTCGAGCCGATCCTCGCGCGCACGCTCGGCGTCCCGCTGTTCCAGGAGCAGCTGCTGCGGGTCGCGATGGTGGCGGCCGGGTTCACGGGCGGCCAGGCCGAGGAGCTGCGGCGCGCGCTCGGCTTCAAGCGGTCGCGCGAGCGGATGAAGCCGATCGAAACGAAGCTTCGCGCGGGGATGGCGCGAAACGGCATCACCGGCGCGGCGGCCGACCAGATCGTGACGTCGATCACCTCGTTCGCGCTCTACGGGTTCCCCGAGTCGCACTCGGCCAGCTTCGCGCTGCTCGTCTACGCGAGCGCATACCTCAAGGCGCACTTCCCGGCGGCCTTCTACGCGGCGCTGCTCGACAACCAGCCGATGGGGTTCTACCACCCGGCCACGCTCGTCAAGGACGCGCAGCGCCGCGGCGTGCGCTTCGCGCCGGTGGACGTGCAGCGGTCGGACTGGCCGTGCACGATCGAGGAGGACGGGACGGTGCGGCTCGGCCTGCGGTACGTGACGGGGCTGAGGGCGGAAGTGGGACGGCGGATAGCTGTAGGGCAAGGCTTCAGCCTTGCCGGACCGGGTCGTTTCCGCTCGGTCGAGGACCTCATCGCCCGCACCGGCGTCAACCGCGAGGAGTTGTCGGTCCTGGCCGAGATCGGCGCGCTCCACGCGTTCGGCTGCACGCGGCGCGAGGCGCTCTGGCAGGTCGAGCGGGCGGTCCGGGCCACCGGAGAACTCTTCGTTGACACGGACGAATCTTTCGATCTTGCGATCGTGCGATCTTGCGATCTGACGAATGGCGCGCCGGTGGCGTCTGCGCCGGCGGAAGGGTCCACTTCGCACGATCGCACGATCGCACGATCGCAAGATGAAGAGTGTCCGCTGCCCGAGATGTCTGCCGCCGATCGCGTCGTCGCCGACTACGACGGGACCGGTCTCACCATCGGCCCGCACCCGATGGCGCTCAGGCGCGAGGAGATGCGCCTGCGCGGCGCGCTGCGGGCGTCGGACCTCTCGCGCCAGCGAGACGGCCGCCGCGTGCGCATCGCCGGCGCCGTCATCACCCGGCAGCGCCCCGGCACGGCCAAGGGGTTCGTCTTCCTGACGCTCGAGGACGAGACCGGCATCGCCAACATCATCGTCCGGCCCGACCTGTTCGCCGAGCGGCGGCTGGTCGTCCTCCAGGAGCCGTTCCTGCTGGTCGAGGGGACGCTGCAGAACCAGGACGGGGTCACCTCGGTCCGCGCCGAGCGCATGGAAGGGCTCGGAGGGAGGCAGGTGGAGGTGGAGTCGAGGGACTTCTACTGAAAGTACGAAGTACGAAGTACGAAGTGAGAAGTGAGAAGTGAGAAGTGAGAAGTGAGAAGTACAGAGCGCAGGACGAATCTCACTATCTTGCGATCGTGCGATCTTGCGAGGTACGTGCAGAACGTGCCGCCGACTCCGCCACGCGATGATGGCAGAATCCGCGAGGGCACATCGACGGGGCGCGGAAAGTCCCCGGGGTTCCACAGGCCGTTCCGCCCCCTCGCGTGGCATGCGAGCTGCACCCGAGCGCGGGGTGGCCCGCGCGGCGTTCTATCGGCAGCGGCCCCGGCCGCACCCATCCCTGTCGGGTGGGTCGGTTCCGACTGAGCTCCGCACGTGAGCGCCGCGGATCCCGAGTTTCGCGGATTCGTGGCGCCGACGTTGAAGCCGGCGCTGTTGTTGTTGCTATCGGCGCCGACGACGAATCCAGGCGCGAGGAACTCGCCGAAGCCGAGGAAGCCCTGCAGTTGGCCGCCGGTCGGGCAGGTGCCCCTGAGCGTCGCCTTGAACCAGCTACTGCCTCCCGCCGAGGCGTACTGGATGGACCAGCCCGTCACGTCCGCCGCCGCGGTGCCGGCGTTGAGCAGTGTGACGAAGTCGCTCTTCCACGTGGCGCCGAAGTTCCCGTCGCCGCCGTACACCTGGCTGATGACAACCTGTGCGCGGGCGGGTGAGGCCATCGCGATGAGCAGCAGCGTGCCCAGCAACAGGTGCAGCCATGAGCGGGTGCGCGCGCCTCCGGCCACGCGTCTCGAGCATGTGGTGATTCCAGGCATGATTCCTCCGGGCTTCTGAGAACTGACCGTCCAGGTTGTGTGAGGCGACCGGATATGAATGCCGCCCGCCGTTGGGGGCAGTCAGCGGCCTCGCGGCGGACTGGCACGGATCAGCTCGGCAGATTCCGCGCGGGCGGTTCTGGAGCGATCGAGAGACCTCGAGGTGATCCTGTCCGTTAGGCCGCAGTAGAATTGGGCAACGCGGAACGACTCTGGCCGGGCGGACAAGTATCGTCTCAACTGCGAGGAGCATCCTGTTGTGCTAGCGGCCAACCACCGAGCTTCTGACACGCGGGGCCCCGAGCCTGTCGGGAGCAGATTCCCGCCGGCAATGCTCTCGTGGATCCTGCCGCTCACCCTGGCTGTGATGGCCGTCGCTTGTTACGCCGTCACGCTTCGCGGCGGCTTTGTCTTCGATGACGTCCAGAACATCCTGGAGAATCGCTGGCTTGCCAATGTGCGATACCTGGGCGAGATCTTCTCCAGCCACGCGGCGGGTTTCGATCGTCAGTTCACTACCAGCTATTACCGGCCCCTGATGCATGTGTTCTACATGCTGACGCTCCATCTCGCGGGTCCGGTGCCTTGGGCGTTTCATCTCACCAACGTGCTCCTGCACTGTGTAGTGACGCTGTTCGCCTACTGGCTGGTCAGCGCGCTCTGGCGCCGGTTGGAGGAGCCGTCAGAGGCGTGGAGTCCTGCCGCGGCAGGCGCGTTTGCGGCAGCGCTCTTCGCCGTTCATCCCATTCACACCGAAGCGGTGGCGTGGCTCGCCGGCATCACGGACCTTTCCTTCAGCGCGTTCTTCCTGGCGTCGTTCCTCGCGTATTTGAAGGCCGAGACGGGAGGCTGGGCGTATTCCGCCGGTGGCGCGGTGCTCTTCCTGCTGGCGGCGCTCTGCAAGGAGCCCGGGTTGACCCTTCTCCCCGCTTTGGCCGTTTACGAAGTGGCGCGGTCGCATGCGCATCGGCGCGCATTCCCGGAGGCCGCCGTGTGTTGGAAGCTTGGGGGCTACGCCCTGGCGGCTGTGGCGTACCTGGGGCTGCGCGTCTGGGCACTCGGGGGCTTTGCGCCAGGCAATCGGGTCGTCAGGATGGACGTCACGTCGACCGTGCTCACGGCCGCGGATCTCTTTATGCGATACGTCGCGAAGCTCGCCTGGCCGTTCCCCCTGCAGGCTCTGTACTCGTTCCAGCCGGTCTCCTCCCTGCTCTCGTGGCCGGCGCTGATCGGCCTGTCAGGTGTCGCGGCAATCGCGTGGGGGGTGTGGCGGTGGCGTCACCGTCCGGTGCTGCTGGTCGGGGCGAGTCTCTTCATCCTGCCGTTGCTGCCCGTTCTCTATGTTCCGTCTGTCGGGGAGGGTGTGTTCGCAGAACGGTACCTCTATCTGCCAGCGCTCGGCGCATTCATGATGCTGGCGGTCCCGGTGGGCTGGGCCGTGGGCCGGGGAGCGGCATCCAGGGTCGCGGTGGCGGTGGCCCTCGTGGGCGCCCTGGCTGGTTTGGCTGGAGCCGCTGTCGTGCGCAATGCCGTCTGGCATGACAGCGTGTCCCTGTGGTCCGACACGGTCGCCAAAAATCCAGGGAGCGAAACGGCCCGGGCGTATCTCTGCTGGGCCCTGAGCAGCTCCGGCCGATACGAGGAAGCCATAACCAGCTGCA
>JAJXZZ010000332.1 GCA_021779795.1 Acidobacteriota bacterium
AGCTGCTCGCGCACCTGGCGGACGAGGTCCGCGGGCGAGGTCGGCAGCGCCTGCTGCAGCGTGGGCGCGGGCGGCGGCGGCGGCGCGGGCCGAGGCACGTCGACCTTCGGTTCGGGCCGGGCCGGCATCGTCGTCACCGGCCGCTTCGGCGGCCTGACGGCGCGCGACTCGGGCTCGGGCGCCGGGGGCGGCGGAGGGGCCTGGGGCTCGGGCGGAACGATGATGCGCGGCGGCGGGGCGGGCGCTTCGAGCGGAACCGGCAGCGGCTGGGCCTTGGCCCGGGCCGTGGCGCAGCCGCCGGCCGCCAGCGAGGCGAGCATCACCGCGAGGAACAGGCGTCGCACAGGCATCATTATGACAGGGATCGCGCCGGCCCCCCAGCCGGCGCCGCCGGCCGGCGGCCCCCGCGAGCCGCCTCACGCCGACTGCGGCAGCACGATCCGGAACGTCGTGCCGCGGCCCTCGGTCGATTGCACCTCGATCTCGCCGTCGTGCAGCTGCACCGTCCGGTAGACCATCGACAGGCCGATCCCGCTCCCCTTCTTCCGCGTGGTGAAGTAGAGGTCGAAGATTCGACCGAGGTGCTCGGGCTTGATCCCGACGCCGGTGTCCTCGACCGTGAGCTCGACGCGGTGGCCGCGCGCGGCCGCCGCCGAGAACCGGAGCGTCCCGCCGTTCGGCATCGCCTGGCAGGCGTTGAGCGCCAGGTTCAGCAGCGCCTGCTGCAGCATCGTCGGGTCGCCGCTGATGTCGGGCACCCGGTCGAGCCCCGGCGCCTCGACGGTGATGCCGTGCTGCTCGCACTCGGGGCCGATCACCCGGACGACGTCGCCGACGAGCGACGCGACGGCGACGGCCTGCAGCACGAGGTTCTCGGGCCGCGTGAACGTGATGAACCCCTGCATCACCTGGTCGAGGCGCTGCACCGCCCCGCCGATGACGCGCACGTGCTCCAGCGCCGGCCCGAGGTCGGGCTCCCCGTCCGGGCCGCGCGCGGGGTCGGAGAGCTTCTGATCGAGCAGCTCGAGGTGGATCGTGATCGCGTTGAGCGGGTTCTTCACCTCGTGCGCCACGCCGGCCGACAGCCGGCCGAGCGCGACGAGCTTGCGCGAGTAGTTGAGCATCGACTGCACGCGCCCGAGCGCGGCGACGTCGCGGGCGACGATCAGCACGCCGATCGGCTGGCCGTCGCGCCCCATGATCCCGTAGGCCGCCACGAGCCGCTCCTCCCCGCTCGCCGGCGCGTCGCCGGCGCCAACCGCGCCGGGAACGGCCGCCGTGATCGGCCCGGCCGGCCGGCCAGCCGCCGCGTCGCGCACCAGGCCGCGGTAGGGGTGCCCCTCGGGGAACAGGTCGTCCGCCGGCCTCCCGAGCGCGCCGGCGGGCAGCGTCGCGAGCATGGCGGGGTTCGCGAACAGCAGCTCGCCCGCCGGGCTGAAGACCGCCACCTCGTCCTCGATGCGCTCGACCCCCGCCTGCAGCCCGGCCTTCTGGCCGGCCGCCTGCGACCGGTCGGCCGACAGCTGCGCCGACACGACGTTGAAGAAGCTGCCCAGCTCGCCGAACTCGTCCTGCTGCGGCAGGTCGAGCCGCACGCCCAGCTCGCCGCGGCCGAGCCGCGTCAGCCCGCTGCGGATCACGTGGATCGGCCTCAGCATCAGCCGGGCGAACGAGGCCGACACGACGACGGCGATGAGCAGGGCGACGAGGCTCGTGACGCCGACCAGCCACAGCTCCCGCGAGAACTCCTCCCGGATGAGCAGCGTGGACACGCCGATCCGGATCGTCCCGAACTTGGCCGAGCCGAGCAGCAGCGGGAGGCTCACGTCGAGCGTCTCGCCCTGCGACCGGTACACGCTGAACAGCTGCCGCACGCTGCTCTCGGCGACCAGCTTGTCGAGGTCGCCGGCCGGCGGCAGCAGCTTCCCCTCGCGGCTCGGGTCCCAGGCCACGACGGCGACGCCGTCGGTGTTGCAGATGGCCGCGTAGGTGACGTTGCGGGCGAAGGCGCCCGACTCGAGGATGGTCCTGAGGCCGCCGTCGGCCCGGATGGCGGCCCACGGGTCGGCCTGGCCCGCCACGACGTCCTTCGCGCGGAGGAAGACCGTCTCGGCCAGCATCTCGGCCCGGGCCCGGCTCTCGTCGAGCAGCACGCGCGCGACGAAGATGACGTGCAGCAGGCTCAGCGCGACGACGGCCAGCCCGACGATGAGCGAGACGCCGCCGATCTGCTTGCCCTTGATGCCGAGGTGCACGCCTCGCCCCTATTTCCTCAGCTTGAAGCGGTTGAGCTTGTTGTGGAGCGTCTTGAGGCTGATGCCGAGGATTTCGGCGGCGCGCGTCTTGTTGTCGCCCGTGTGCTCGAGCGTCAGCTCGATCAGGCGCCGCTCCGCCTCCTCGACGGTCGTCCCCGGGGCGATCGACAGCGCGGGCGGGGCCGTCTCGTCGGCCTTCCTGGCCAGGTCGGCGGGCAGGTGCTTCGGCTCGATGAACTGCCCCTCGGCCAGGATCGTGGCCCGCTCGATCACGTTCCGCAGCTCGCGGATGTTGCCGGGCCACTGGTGCGCCTCGAGGGCGCGCATCGCCTCCTGGCTCACGGCCGCGACGGCCTTGCCGTTGCGCGCGTTGAACTCGGTGATGAACGCCTGGATGAGCAGCGGCAGGTCGTCCTTCCGGTCCCTCAGCCGCGGCAGCTCGATGGCGAAGACGTTCAGCCGGTAGAACAGGTCCTCGCGCAGCTTGCCGGTCCGCACGGCCTCGGCCGGGTCCTGGTTGGTCGCGGCGATGACGCGCACGTCCACCTGCTGCTCCTGCCGCCCGCCGAGGCGGCGGAAGCTCCGCTCCTGCAGCACGCGCAGCAGCTTGACCTGCGTCGTCGGCGTCATCTCGGCGACTTCGTCGAGGAACAGCGTGCCGCGGTCGGCCAGCTCGAAGCACCCCTGGCGGCGCTCGGAGGCGCCGGTGAACGCGCCTTTCTCGTGGCCGAAGATCTCGCTCTCGAGGAGCGTCTCGGGAATGGCGGCGCAGTTGATGGCGATGAACGGGCCGGCGCCGCGCGGGCTCAACTGGTGGATCGTCTGCGCCACCAGCTCCTTGCCGGTGCCCGAGTCGCCGCTGACGAGCACCGAGGCCGCGGTGGGCGCCGCCTGCTCGATGACGCGGTAGACCTTGCGCATGCTCGGGCTGTTGCCGATCATCCGCCCGAAGGCCCCCTGCGCGCGCAGCTGGCGGCGCAGCGTCTTCACCTCGCGCAGCGTGTCCTGCCGCTCGACCGCCTTGCCGAGCAGGACGCGCAGCCGGCGCGTGTCCACGGGCTTGGTGAGGTAGTCGTACGCGCCCGCCTTGATCGCCTCGACGGCCGACTCGACCGAGCCCTGCGCCGTGAGCAGCACGACGGTGATGTCGGGGTCCTGCTCGCGGAGCCGGGTCAGCAGGGCGTGGCCGTCCATGCGCGGCATCACGAGGTCGGTCACGACGATGGCGGGGCGGAACGCGGTGACCTTGAGGAGCGCCTCCTCCCCGTCCTCGGCGCTCTCGGCCACGAAGCCCCAGGTGCGCACCAGCTCGGTGAGGCCCGCGCGCGTCGCGGAGTCGTCCTCGACGATCAGCACGCGCTCGCCGGCGGCTTTCGGCGGAGTGACGTTCGCGGGTTCCCCGGTGTGTTCGGCTTCGGGCATGGATGCCTCTCGCGGTTGCGGGTTCGCCTTCGGGAGGCCTGGGTTCGAGTGTACCTCGTGACTCCGGGGGCGGTCCAGCCGCCGCCGTGATAGAGTCGAGCCGTGGCCCGACTCCGCCTGATCGCGCTCCTCGAAATCCTGGCCTGCTCAGGCTTCCCGACACAGCTCGCGATCGCGGGCGCGCTGGCCGCCTTCGGGATCCGGCCGTTCGACGCGCACCACCGCCTGACGGCGAGCTACGTCTACGCCCTGACG
>JAJXZZ010000333.1 GCA_021779795.1 Acidobacteriota bacterium
CCTGGCCTCGCTCGACGCGGCGCTCCGCGCGGCCGGCCTGCCGCCGCTCGCGGCGCCGTCCGGCCTCCCTGTCCGCGCGTGCGGCCGGTAGGCGCCATTCGCCGGGCGGATTCGAAGTAAGCTGGGGGACCGAACCCCGGAGGACGACGCGAATGACGAAGAATTTTCATATCGGCATCATGGGCAACCTCTTCTCGGGCAAGACCACCCTGATGCACGCCCTGGCCCGCGATCCGTACAAGGCGGAGCTGGGGGCCCTGCTCGGCGGCGCCGAGCTGCACGCCTTCTCGGAGCGCGTGGAGAAGGGATCGCTCATCGACGAGTGCCTGGCGCTCTTCTACCACGACCGCGTGGCCAACATCTTCCCGACCGAGGTGGCCTTCCTGCACATGCGGACGCAGCAGCAGCGCGAGATCCGCCACCTGATGACGCGCGAGAGCGCGCGGGGGGTGATCATCCTCGAGGACCGGCCCTTTCTCGACGGCCCCGAGGTGTTCGTCAAGCGGATGATCGACTCGGGCGAGATGCCGCCGGCGCACGCCAAGCTGTACCGCACGCTGTTCCACCAGACGCTGCGCAACGAGCACATCCGGCTGCCCGACCTGACCATCTACCTGCGCACCGAGCCCGACGTGCTCGAGCGGCGCCGCGCCCGGCGCGCGGCCGAGGGCGACAGCTACGCGCAGACGATCCAGGCCGACTACCTGCGGCAGATCCACGAGGCCTACGAGGCGGTGGCGATCGGCTGGAGGAAGATCCTGAGCGGCTACCAGGAGCGGGCCATCGTGCCGCCCGACGCGGACCTGATGACGCTGCCGGCCGAGATCGACATGAACGAGCATCCCGACTACGTGCACGTCGCCGCCGGGACGATCCGCGAGAAGGTGCGGCGGATGATCGCGTCGCGCCGCAACAACGCCTGAGTGCCGGCGTCCTCGGCCAACATGAGGTGACCGCCGGCGTGCTCGCCGGCGGTCCGGCACGGTGTCGATCGGTCAGGCCATGTCGGCGCCGTGCTCGCGGAGCAGCTCGGCGAGCACCGAGCGGTGGCAGCGCGACTCGTCGGCGCAGTAGCAGCCGACCGAGAAGCTGGTGTGGCGCGAGAGCGCGGCGAGCAGGCCCAGGAGGCGCGCGGCCTCGGGCCGCTTCATCTCGGCGCGGTAGCGCCTCACGAACCGCCGCCACTCGGTTTCGGTCGAGGCGTGCAGCGCCAGCTTGACGAGCGCCTCCGAGGGGGCGAGGTCGGGCAGCCACACGTCGTAGAAATCGCGCGAGGCGTGCTCGGCCTTCGGCACGCCGCGCGGCGGCCGGCGCACCGTCCCGATCCGCAGGCCTTCCCCGGGTGTCCTGGGGCTTCCCAGCCGCACGATGCGAACGGCCATACGTCGCACTCCTTTTCCGTCGAGCCTGCCGTAGGGCAGCCCTTCAGGGCTGCCTGGCGCGGCTCCGTAGGGCAGCCCTTCAGGGCTGCCTGGCGCGGCGTCGCTGCAGGCTCTCGCCGAACCGCCGCGACAGCTCGAAGACCCGCGCGATCGTCAGCACGCCTCCCAGCTTTGCCCGCCCGATGGCCGCCAGTCCGGCCGACGCCATGCAGCCGCACTCGGCGCATAGCGGCCGGCCGCCGATCTGGCAGGGCTCGACCGGCGTCTTCAGGTCGGCGGACAGGCAGGCCGTCGTCTGCGCGAAGATGCACTCCTCCGGCGATCGCGGCGGCTCGAGGTACCCGGCGAGCACCATGTCGGGGGCGTACAGCTTGGGGCAGTTCCGGCGCATCGCGGCGATGCCTCGCACGACGCGCCGCCGATCCTCCGGCGTCAGCCGCTCCTCGGGATCCGTCCCCGCCTGGGGCGTGAACAGGCTCACCCAGATCTTGCGCACCTCCGGCCTCGCCGACCAGAACCCGCAGAACTCGGCCAGGTAGCCGGGACGGGCGAGCATCTGCCTCGTGACGGTGCAGTGGACGATCAGGTGATGGCCGTCGATGTGGCGGAGGACGCGCTCGTAGGTGGCGGGCGCCCGGCGCCGGTCGTGATCCTCCTGCAGGCCGTCCACCGACACGACGACGTGCAGGCAGCGGAGCGCCGCCCAGTGGCGCGGGATGCGGGTGACGGCGCTCGTCACCAGCTGCACCTCGATGCCCATCCGGTCGAGCTGCGGCAGGGCGACGTCCAGCTCGCGCCAGCGGACCAGCGGCTCGCCGCCGACGAGCGAGAGGTGCAGGGGGCGATGTCGCCGCACGAGGTCCAGCAGCCCGTCCACGAGGTCGTCGCCGCGGAAGTCGGTGAGCTCGCGCAGGGTGGTGGACTCGCCCAGGTGGGACGGCTCGTAGGCGTAGCACCCCGGGCAGCGCAGGGGGCACTCCCTCGTGATCTCGACCGAGAGAAGCGGCTTTCGGCCGGTGAGGATCTTGAGCCAGGCGGGGAGGATGTCGCCCTTGGTCATGTCGGAAGCTCCGGCGAACCCGACTCGTCGGGCGGACCCCGGGCCGGCCCGACGCGAAACCTCCGCTTTCGAGGACGATACCACGACCGGCGGCGTCGGTGCGGCGGACCGGCGGCGCGGTCAGCTCACAGCGGATCACGGGCGGATGCCGGGCAGCGTTTCGGCCGTCAGCGGATCAGGCCTGCGGCCTGCAGCCCGTAGCCGGGCCTCGCCGACGGCCGACCGCCGACCGCCGAGAGTGATGCAGTAGTGGTCGGGGCGCCGGGATTCGGACCCGGGACCTCCTGCGCCCAAGGCAGGCGCGCTACCAGGCTGCGCTACGCCCCGACAAATGGCAGGCAAAGAGGGCAAGTCGCTCGCTGCGCGACCCTGACGATTGACGCCCGCCCGTGGGATGTTCCCCTCTGCACCCCACGAATCCCCTCCGGAACCCATCCGATACGTCACAAAAGCGGACCGGTTCCGAGGCCGTCGTCCCAGCACGTTCGACAGCGACCGCCCAACATGTTACTCGATTCTCGAGCCGCCAATTCGCAGAGGAGCTGCCAGGAAGGGCTCAGCTCGCGCCGATGGCTCCGGGTGTGCGGGCGGCCGGGCCGAAAGTGTCCACCTTGATCACCACCGTCGTCATGTCGTCGTGCTGAGGCTCGTCGCCGGCGAACGCGCGGGCAGCCTGGCAGATGTCTTCCGCGACGCGGCAGGCCGGGCGATCGCGCCGGGCGATCACGCACTCGATGGCCCGGTCCTTGCCAAACTCGTCCTCGGCCGGGTTGCCGGCCTCGGTCACCCCGTCGGTCAACAGCACGATGAGATCTCCGGCGGCCAGCGAGAGGCTCGCGCCGGCAAAGCGGCAATCCGGAAACAGCCCCATCGGCGGGCCCGTCGCGTCCATGGCGCACGCCGCCGCTCCGGCCCCTTTCAGCAGGTATCCGGGCACGTGCCCGGCGCTCGCATAGGACAGCGAGCCGCCGGCTGGATCGAACCCGAGCAGCAGCATCGTCACGAACCGGTTGCCCTCGAGATCGGCCGACAGCATGGCGTTGACGCGTGTCAGGATCTCGCCGACCTCCAGTTCCATCGCCGCGAACGAGCGCACGTAGGCTCGCGTCGTCGCCATCACGAGCGCCGAGCTCAGCCCGTGTCCGCTCGCGTCGCCGATGGCCACGTAGACACGGCCCCCGGGGGCCTCGATGAAATCGAAGTAATCTCCCCCGGTCTCCGCTGCCGGGTGCGCCGCCGCCGCGATGTCGAGCCCGGGCACCGACAGGCCCACCTTGTAGAACTGCTGCTGGACGTTCCGGGCCAGCTGGAGGTGCACCTCCTGCTCGTGCTGCCGGCGCACCTCGGTGATGTCGCGAAGCACCGAGACGAAGTGCACGACACTCCCGTCGTCGGTCGTGATCGGGGTGATGGTCTGCGAGGCCCAGTAGAGTTCGCCGCCTTTCTTCCGGTTGACGAGGGTCCCCCGGAACGGACGCCCGGCG
>JAJXZZ010000016.1 GCA_021779795.1 Acidobacteriota bacterium
CCACGACGTGATCGCCTTCACGACCGCCGTGGCCGAGCGCGTCGGCGAGGAGGCGCGCTGGCTCCACTTCGGCCTGACCTCCTCCGACGTGATCGACACCGCGCAGGCGATCCAGATGCGCGAGGCGTGCGACCTGATCCTCCAGGGGCTCGCCGCGCTCTCGGACGCCATCCGGGACCGCGCCGAGGAGCACCGCCACACGCCGATGATCGGCCGCACGCACGGCGTGCACGCCGAGCCGATCTCGTTCGGCCTCAAGCTGGCGGTCTGGTACGCCGAGACCCAGCGGAACGTCGAGCGGGTGCGCCGCGCCCGGGCCGTCGTCAACGTCGGCAAGCTCTCGGGCGCCGTCGGCACCTTCGCCCACCTCGACCCGTCGATCGAGGCCGCCGTCTGCCGCACGCTCGGCCTCGACCCGGCCCCGGTCTCGTCGCAGATCATCCAGCGCGACCGGCACGCCGAGCTGCTGTCGGCGCTGGCCATCACCGCCTCGTCGCTCGAGACGTTCGCGCTCGAGATCCGCGGACTGCAGAAGACCGAGATCGGCGAGGTCGAGGAGCCGTTCGAGACCGGCCAGAAGGGGTCGTCGGCCATGCCCCACAAGCGCAACCCGATCGGGTGCGAGCAGGTGGTGGGCCTGGCGCGGCTGCTGCGCGGCAACGCGGTGGCCGCGATGGAGAACGTCGCCCTCTGGCACGAGCGGGACATCTCGCACTCGTCGGTCGAGCGCGTGATCCTGCCCGACAGCTTCATCGCCCTCGACCACGTGCTGCGCCGGTTCACGCGGATCGTCCGCCACATGGTCGTCCATCCCGACCGGATGATCGAGAACCTCGAGCGGTCGCGCGGCGTCATCTTCTCGGGCACGATCCTGCTCGAGCTGGCCGCCCGCGGGGTGTCGCGCGAGCAGGCGTACGAATGGGTGCAGCGCAACGCGATGCGCTCGTACGAGGAGCGCCGTCCGTTCAAGCAGCTCCTCCTCGACGACGGCGACGTGCGAAAGGCGCTGTCGGCCGAGGAGATCGAGCGGGCGTTCGACCTGGCGGTGCACCTGCGCCACGTCGACCGCATTTTCGCGCGCGTCTTCCCGCCGGCGGGCGCGTAGGACCGAGGTGTCAGCGGCGATGTTCGACAAGCTCCACGAAGAGTGCGGCGTCTTCGGCATCTTCGGCCACCCCGAGGCCTCGAAGATGGCCTACCTGGGGCTCTACGCCCTCCAGCACCGGGGACAGGAGAGCGCGGGGATCGCCGCCTCGAACGGCGAGCGCCTCGTCGCGGTCCGGGCGATGGGCCACGTCGCCGACGCGTTCAGCGAGAGCGAGCTGACGCACCTCGAGGGCCGTCTCGCCGTCGGCCACGTGCGGTACTCGACGGCCGGCGCCAGCAAGCTCGTCAATGCCCAGCCGATCCTCATCGACTGCCAGCACGGCCAGCTCGCCCTGTGCCACAACGGCAACCTGGTGGACGCCGACGAACTGCGCGACCGGCTCGTGGGCGACGGCGCCATCTTCCAGACCAGCAGCGACTCCGAGGTGATCCTCCACCTGTACGCCCGCTCGAAGGCGCCCCGTGTCGAGGACGCGATCGTCGAGTCGCTCGCGCAGGTGCACGGCGCCTATTCGCTCGTGCTCGCCACGCCGGACCGGATCGTGGCGGCCCGCGACCCGCACGGATTCCGCCCCCTGGCCCTCGGCCGCCTCGGCGACGCGGTGGTCGTCGCCTCCGAGACGTGCGCCATGGACCTCATCGGCGCCTCCTGGGAGCGCGACGTCGAGCCGGGCGAAGTCGTCGTCATCGACGCGTCCGGCGTGCGGTCGATCAAGCCGTTCCCGCCGGCCCCGCGCGCGCAGTGCATCTTCGAGCACGTCTACTTCGCCCGCCCCGACAGCTACGTGTTCGGCCAGAGCGTCAATACGGCCCGCACCGCCTTCGGCCGCCGCCTGGCGCAGGAGTCGCCCGTCGAGGCGGACGTCGTCGTGCCCGTTCCCGACTCGGGCGTCTGCGCCGCGATCGGGTACGCCGAGGAGGCGCACCTGCCGCTGCGCATGGGGCTCATCCGCAACCACTACGTCGGGCGGACGTTCATCGAGCCGCAGCAGTCGATCCGGCACTTCGGCGTCAAGGTGAAGCTGAACCCGGTCCGCAGCATCCTCGAGGGGCAGCGCGTCGTCCTCATCGACGACTCCATCGTGCGCGGGACGACGTCGAGGAAGATCGTGCGGATGATCAAGGCGGCCGGCGCCCGCGAGGTGCACGTGCGCATCAGCTGCCCGCCGACGATCTCCCCCTGCTTCTACGGCGTGGACACGCCTCGGCGATCCGAGCTCATCGCGGCGACGCATTCGCTCGAGGAGATCCGGAAGTACCTGGACGCCGACTCGCTGTGCTACCTGAGCCTCGAAGGGCTGCTGGCGGGGATGAACTCGCACCGGTCCGAGTTCTGCACGTCGTGCTACACCGGCCGCTACCCGGTGCCGTTCCCGAGGAGCCAGGCGGCCGAGTTGCAGCTGCCGCTGAAGCTGGTGGGCAGCGAGACGGGGGAATAGGGACGAGGGACGTAGGGAGTAGGCAGTAGGCGGTAGGCAGTAGGCGGTAGGCCGTAGGCGGTAGGCCGTGAGCCGCAAGCCGTATGGACTACAAATCATCCGGCGTGGACATCGACGCGGGGCTCGAGGTGGTGCGTCGCATCAAGGGGCTGGCCCGATCGACGTTTACGCCCGGCGTCCTCTCCGAGATCGGGTCGTTCGGCGGGCTGTTCCGCCTCGAGCCGGGCCGGTTCGACGACCCGGTGATGGTGGCGAGCGCCGACGGCGTGGGGACCAAGCTGAAGGTCGCCTTCCTCGCCAACCGGCACGACACGGTGGGCGAGGACCTGGTCAACCACTGCGTCAACGACATCCTGGTGCAGGGCGCCCGCCCGCTGTTCTTCCTCGACTACCTCGCGACCGGCCGCCTCGCGCCCGACGTCGCCGAACAGATCGTGGCGGGCATCGCGCGGGGATGCCGCGCCAACGGGTGCGCGCTGCTCGGCGGCGAGACGGCCGAGATGCCCGGCTTCTACGCCGCCGGCGAGTACGACCTGGCCGGCTTCATCGTGGGCGCCGTGGACCGGGGGGCGATCGTGGACGGCCGGTCGCTGCGCCCCGGCGACGCGCTGGTCGGCCTGCCCTCCACGGGCCTGCACACCAACGGCTACTCGCTCGCCCGCCGAATCGTCTTCGACGAGCTCGGCCTCGCCGTGGACAGCGTCGTCCCGGCGCTGGGGACGACGGTGGGGGAGGCGCTGCTGGCCGTGCACCGGTCGTACCTGCGGGCGGTGGAGCCGCTGCTGGCCGACCGCGGGCTGGTGCTCGGGATGGCGCACATCACCGGCGGCGGGATCACCGACAACCTGCCGCGCATCTTCCCCGAAGGGGTCGGCGCGTGGATCGACCGGCGGGCGTGGGACGTGCCGCCCGTCTTCCGGTTCCTCGGCGAGGCGGGGCATGTGCCGGACGCCGACATGTTCCGTTCGTTCAACATGGGCATCGGCCTCATCGTCGCCTGTCGCCCGGCGGACGCCGACCGCGTGGTCGAGACGCTGACGCGCCAGGGCGAGCGCCCGGCGGTCATCGGCGAGATCGTCGAGGGAGAGCGGGCGGTGTCGTACGTGGGATGAGGTGGAGAATCGGGCGATCTTGCGATCGTGCGATCGGGCGATCTTGCGATCTGACGATCGTGCGATCGGGCTGGCAGCCGCCAGCGGATCACGGTCGAAGGACGGGAAGCGGGAGAGCTGGCAGCGGACACGGCCTGAAGCCTTGAGCCCTGAGCCCTGAGCCCTTATGATTCGCACCCTCGGCGTCCTGATCTCCGGCCGCGGCTCCAACCTCCAGGCGATCGTCGACGCCATTGCCGCCGGCACGCTCGACGCGCGCGTCGGCGTCGTGATCTCCAACCGGCCCGAGGCGGGCGGCCTCGAGCGGGCGCGCCGCGCCGGCATCGAGGCGCTGTGCCTCAGCCACCGCGACTACGCGAGCCGCGAGGAGTACGACCGGGCCCTCGTGGCGGCGCTGCGCCAGCGGGGCGTCGGCCTGGTCTGCCTGGCGGGCTTCATGCGGCTGCTGAGCCCCGTCTTCATCGAGGCGTTCCCGAACGCGATCCTGAACATCCACCCGTCGCTGCTCCCCGCCTTCCCCGGGCTCGAGGCGCAGCACCAGGCCTGGGCGCATGGCGTGAAGCTGGCCGGCGCCACGGTGCACCTCGTGAATCGCGACCTCGACGCCGGGCCCATCGTGCTGCAGCGGGCCGTGCCGGTGCTCGACGACGACACGCCGGAGAGGCTGGCGGAGCGGATCCTCGAGCAGGAGCACCGGCTCTACCCCGAGGCGATCGGCCTGGTGCTCTCGGGCGGATGGACGATCGAGGGACGGCGATTCATCCTGCGCAATCCGGCGATCGGCTGACGACCGGCGGCTGACGGCTGACGGTCATGGTCCGCTGCGGGCTGGCCCGCATGCCGTGACCGTGTTCCGCTGTCGGCTGATGGCACGCCTGTCCGCGGGCGCCGCCCTGTCCGCCGCGCTAGAATGGATGGTTCGTCGGTACGACCAACGGGAGGCGCGAGTGACGACAGCCAGCGACGTGTACCGGGAATTCGAGTGGCGGGGCATGGTGTACGAGGGCACCGAGGGGGTGCGCGACGCGCTCGCGCGCGAGAAGGTGACCGGCTACATCGGCTTCGACCCGACGGCCGCCAGCCTGCACGTCGGCTCCCTGCTGCCACTGCTGGCGCTGGCGCGGCTCCAGCGCTGCGGCCATCACCCGATTGCCATTGCCGGCGGCGGGACGGGCATGATTGGCGACCCGAGCGGCAAGACGCAGGAGCGGCAACTGTTGAGTCTCGAGCGGATCGACGAGAACCTGAGAGGGATCCGCGGCCAGCTCGAGCGCTTCCTTGATTTCGACTCCCCCACCAACCCGGCGCGCATCGTCAACAACGCCGACTGGCTGGCCAAGCTGAACCTGATGGAGTTCCTGCGGGACATCGGGAAGCACTTCACGGTCAACGGGATGCTGGCGAAGGAGTCGGTGCGGCGCCGGATCGAGTCCGAGGACGGGATCTCTTACACGGAGTTCACCTACTCGCTGCTCCAGGCGTACGACTTCCTGGTGCTGTTCGACCGGTACGGCTGCACGCTGCAGATGGGCGGCAGCGACCAGTGGGGCAACATCGTGGCCGGGGCCGACCTGATCCGGAAGCTGAGGGGGGGGCGGGCGCACGGCCTCGTGATGCCGCTCGTGACGACGGCGTCGGGGGTGAAGTTCGGGAAGACCGAGGCGGGGGCGGTGTGGCTGGACCCGGCGCTGACGTCGGACTTCCAGTTCTACCAGTTCTGGCTGAACACCGACGACCGGGACACGCCGAAGTACCTCAAGTACTTCACCTTCCTGGCCGAGGGCGAGGTGGCCGCGCTGGAGCGGGAGCTCGGGGCGTCGCCCGAGAAGCGGGTGGCGCAGCGGGAACTGGCGCGGGAGGTGACGCGGCTGGTGCGCGGGCCCGAGGCGGTGGAGCGGGCCGAGCGCGCGAGCGCGATCCTGTTCGGCGGCAGCCTGGCGGACGCGAAGGCGGACGAGGTGCTCGAGGTGTTCGCGGACGTGCCGTCCACCGAGGTGGAGGCCAGCCGCCTGGCCGCGCCGGGCCTGGCGATCGCGGAGCTGATTGCGCTGACGGGGCTGGCGGCGTCGAAGGGCGAGGCGGCGCGGGCGATCAAGGGGGGCGGGATCTACCTGAATGACGCGCGAGTGGCGGACGAGCGCGGCCGGGTCACGCTCGAGCAGGCGATCGACGGGCGGCTGCTGGTGCTGCGCAAGGGGCAGCGGAACCGGCACGTGGTGAAGATCGCGCGCGGGCGGTGAGCGGCCGGGGCGCGTGGTGGGCTGGCCGCCGGCCGGCGCTTGACATCCCGGCCTTGGGCCGCTATATTGTCTTTCTGCCTCGGACGCGACCCACCGCGTGAACGGTGGACCAATGCTCCAGTTCGACGGGAGCATTTCTTGTCTCCGCCTGAAGCAAGTCCCGAGTCGGCCCCAGAAAGTTTCGCGGCGAAGCGAAAAAGGGGTTGACAGGGGATAGAGGGTTTAGTAATCTTGAAAGGTTCCCCAAAACGACATCGGTTTTGGGGCCGGTTGAAAAAATCAGGTCGGCCGGCAAAAAGCGGTTGACAGGGTTGGAGAGACCGGGTAACATCAGAAGGTTCCCTTGAGAACGGTTCGAGGGGGCCGCGGCCGCGAAAGCGGCGGTCGCCGGGTCGGTTCTTTGAAAACTAGATAGTGCGTGCAAGCACACACAAGTCTCGCCGACGTTTCGCCGGAGCGCGCAAGCGCGAAGGCGGGCGGAGGCGGACACAACCCGTCGAGTATCAGCCTGCGGGTGCCTGGGTTCGCGAGGATCCGGGTGCAATCGCAGATCTCGACAATCCGAAACAACGCAGCGAGAGCCAAAGACGCTCGCGTTGAACCAGTTGACCGAAGGTCATCTTGCCGGAGCCGGCGTCAGTCGGCGAGGGCGGATGGCCGAGGGCAGCGAATTTAACATGAGAGTTTGATCCTGGCTCAGAATCAACGCTGGCGGCGTGCCTAACACATGCAAGTCGAACGCGAAAGTGGCTTCGGCCGCGAGTAGAGTGGCAAACGGGTGAGTAACACGTGGGTGACCTGCCTTCGAGTGGGGGATAACGCCTCGAAAGGGGCGCTAATACCGCATAACATCCTGCCTTTAAACAGGTGGAGATCAAAGCCGGGGACCGCAAGGCCTGGCGCTTGGAGAGGGGCCCGCGCCGGATTAGCTAGTTGGTGAGGTAACGGCCCACCAAGGCGACGATCCGTAGCCGGCCTGAGAGGGCGGACGGCCACACTGGGACTGAGACACGGCCCAGACTCCTACGGGAGGCAGCAGTGGGGAATTGTTCGCAATGGGCGCAAGCCTGACGACGCAACGCCGCGTGGAGGATGAAGATCTTCGGATCGTAAACTCCTGTCGAGCGGGACGAACGGCCCGGGACCCAATACGTCTCGGGAGTGACGGTACCGCTAAAGGAAGCCCCGGCTAACTCCGTGCCAGCAGCCGCGGTAATACGGGGGGGGCCAGCGTTGTTCGGAATTACTGGGCGTAAAGGGCGCGTAGGCGGCCTTCTAAGTCAGACGTGAAATCCCTCGGCTCAACCGGGGAACTGCGTCTGATACTGGAGGGCTTGAATCCGGGAGAGGGATGCGGAATTCCAGGTGTAGCGGTGAAATGCGTAGATATCTGGAGGAACACCGGTGGCGAAGGCGGCATCCTGGACCGGCATTGACGCTGAGGCGCGAAAGCCAGGGGAGCAAACGGGATTAGATACCCCGGTAGTCCTGGCCCTAAACGATGAATGCTTGGTGTGGCGGGTATCGATCCCTGCCGTGCCGGAGCTAACGCGTTAAGCATTCCGCCTGGGGAGTACGGTCGCAAGGCTGAAACTCAAAGGAATTGACGGGGGCCCGCACAAGCGGTGGAGCATGTGGTTCAATTCGACGCAACGCGAAGAACCTTACCCGGGCTTGAACAGCGAGTGACCATCGGCGAAAGTCGACTTCCGCAAGGACGCTCGTAGAGGTGCTGCATGGCTGTCGTCAGCTCGTGTCGTGAGATGTTGGGTTAAGTCCCGCAACGAGCGCAACCCTTGTTCTCTGTTGCCATCAGGTTAAGCTGGGCACTCTGAGGAGACTGCCGGTGATAAACCGGAGGAAGGTGGGGATGACGTCAAGTCAGCATGGCCTTTATGTCCGGGGCTACACACGTGCTACAATGGCCGGTACAAACCGCCGCGATCCCGCGAGGGGGAGCTAATCGGAGAAAGCCGGTCTCAGTTCGGATTGCAGGCTGCAACTCGCCTGCATGAAGTTGGAATCGCTAGTAATCGCAGATCAGCAGGCTGCGGTGAATACGTTCCCGGGCCTTGTACACACCGCCCGTCACATCACGAAAGCCGGCTGTACTAGAAGTCGCTGAGCTAACCCGCAAGGGAGGCAGGTGCCTAAGGTATGGTCGGTGATTGGGGTGAAGTCGTAACAAGGTAGCTGTAGGAGAACCTGTGGCTGGATCACCTCCTTTCTAGAGCACGGCCAGGGGCCGGGCTCGTGGCGCAAGCCGCGGGTCGCGGGTCGCGCGCCTGTTCAAGATCGATCTGGTACTCAGGGGTTGGTGTTACCTTGCACGCCTATCTAGTTTTGAGAGAATCGGCCCATGCGAGCGACAGGCTCGCGCCGAGTACAGGGCTCTGGGGCCTGTAGCTCAGCTGGTTAGAGCACACGCTTGATAAGCGTGGGGTCACTAGTTCGAATCTAGTCAGGCCCACCAAATCCGAGGAGTCAAGGTTGCGAAGTGATTGACGCCTGGTGAGACGGTCGAAACGGAATCCTCCTATCGAACCTCACCTCGCGTTCCGCAACACAACGGATTTCGGGGAATTAGCTCAGCTGGGAGAGCGCCTGGTTTGCAACCAGGAGGTCACCGGTTCGAGCCCGGTATTCTCCACCAGAGTTTCGGGCGGCCAGAATACCGGTCGCGGGTCTTTGACAACTGAATATCCTGCAAACGGTAGTTTCTGACTAAGCACATGCAGTGCGTTCTGATATCCGCAGGCTTCCGGCTTCGGCCGGAGCCGTGAGATATCGGGTTCTTATGGTCAAGCTACTAAGGGCGTACGGTGAATGCCTTGGCGCCAGAAGTCGATGAAGGACGTGGTAAGCTGCGATAAGCTTCGGTGAGCCGCAAACAGGCTTCGACCCGAAGATCTCCGAATGGGGAAACCCACCCCGGTTAATCCCGGGGTATCCCACGCTGAATCCATAGGCGTGTGGAAGGCAACGCAGGGAAGTGAACCATCTCAGTACCTGCAGGAAGAGAAATCAAAAGAGATTCCGCTAGTAGCGGCGAGCGAACGCGGACATAGCCCAAACCTTCGTGCTTGCACGAGGGGGTTGTAGGGCCTGCCTGGCCGCAAGGCCGGCGAGTTACCAACCGAACTGCTAGTCGAATGCCCTGGAACGGGCAGCCATAGAGGGTGACAGCCCCGTAGGCGAAAGCCGTTCGGCTCGCTGGGCAGGTTCCTGAGTACCGCGGGACACGTGAAATCCCGTGGGAATCCGGGAGGACCATCTTCCAAGGCTAAATACTCTCTGGCGACCGATAGTGAACCAGTACCGTGAGGGAAAGGTGAAAAGCACCCCTGTGAGGGGAGTGAAATAGTACCTGAAACCGTATGCCTACAAGCAGCGGGAGGGCGTTTGCCTGGGGCTTGCTCCAGGTGTTGCCTGACCGCGTGCCTTTTGCATAATGAGCCGGCTAGTTATTCTCAGTGGCAAGGTTAAGCGTAAGCGAGCCGCAGCGAAAGCGAGTCCGAAATGGGCGTTCAGTCGCTGGGAATAGACGCGAAGCGAGGTGATCTACCCTTGGCCAGGGTGAAGCGCGGGTAACACCGCGTGGAGGCCCGAACCAGTGTTGGTTGAAAACAGCTTGGATGAGCTGAGGGTAGGAGTGAAAGGCCAATCAAACCTCGTGATTGCCCGTTCTCCTCGAAATATCTTTAGGGATAGCCTCGGGAGGTCGGCGCTGGTGGTAGAGATCTGAATGGACTAAGGGGCTTACCAGCTTACTGAATCCAACCAAACTTCGAATGCCAGCGACACGTATCCCGGGAGTCAGACGGTGGGGGCTAAGCTTCATCGTCGAAAGGGAAACAGCCCAGACTACCGGCTAAGGTCCCTAACTCTGTGCTAAGTGGTAAAGGATCTGGAGACACTCAGACAACCAGGAGGTTGGCTTAGAAGCAGCCATCCTTTAAAGAAAGCGTAATAGCTCACTGGTCAAGTGGCTCCGGGCCGACAATTCAACGGGGCTCAAGCACAGGACCGAAGCCGTAGATTGCAGCAGCCTGCGGGCTGCTCAGTGGTAGAGGAGCGTTCTCACAGCAGTGAAGCCAGATCGGAAGGACTGGTGGAGCGGTGAGAAGTGACCCTGCCGGCATAAGTAGCGAGAAGAGAGGCGAGAATCCTCTCCGCCGTAAGCCTAAGGTTTCCTGAGGAAGGTTCGTCCGCTCAGGGTTAGTCGGGTCCTAACGCGAGGCCGAAAGGCGTAGCGGATGGATATCAGGTTAATATTCCTGAACTACCTGGAAGACGTTATCACGATGGGGAGACGCAGGAGGCTAGCCGGGCCCACGATTGGACGTGTGGGTTCAGGCATGTAGGGGGATCCGCCAGGCAAATCCGGCGGGTCACATTCCCTGAGGTGCCATGGCGAGTGCCCGCAAGGGCCGCAAAGCCGGTGACGCCACGCTGCCGAGAAAATCCTCTAAGGAGTCAGCCAGGTACCCGTACCGCAAACCGACACAGGTAGGCGAGGAGAAAATCCTCAGGCGCAAGTGAGAACCCTCGTTTAGGAACTCGGCAAACTCGCCCCGTAACTTCGGAAGAAGGGGTGCTCCACTAACGTGAGCCGGCTTGCCCGGCAGAGCGTGAAGGAGTTGCAATAAAGAGGCCCAGGCGACTGTTTACTAAAAACACAGGGCTCTGCAAAGTCGAATACGACGTATAGGGCCTGACGCCTGCCCGGTGCCGGAAGGTTAAAGAGAGGGGTCAGCCGCAAGGCGAAGCTCCGAACTGAAGCCCCGGTAAACGGCGGCCGTAACTATAACGGTCCTAAGGTAGCGAAATTCCTTGTCGGGTAAGTTCCGACCTGCACGAATGGCGTAACGATCTGGGCGCTGTCTCAACGAGGGGCACTGCGAATTTGTGGTACCGGTGAAGACGCCGGTTACCCGTGGCTAGACGGAAAGACCCCGTGCACCTTTACTACAACTTAGTAGTGAATGCTGACGCATTATGCGCAGGATAGGTGGGAGACTTTGAACCGGGCTTCTTGGGGTCCGGGGAGTCAACGGTGAGATACCACCCTTAATGCTTCGGCGTTCTAACCTGCTCCTGTTATCCAGGAGAGGGACACTGCTAGGCGGGTAGTTTGACTGGGGCGGTCGCCTCCTAAACTGTAACGGAGGCGCGCGAAGGTTCGCTCAGGCTGTTTGGAAATCAGCCGGAGAGTGCAAAAGCATAAGCGAGCTTGACTGCGAGACTCACAAGTCGAGCAGGTGGGAAACCAGGCTTTAGTGATCCGGTGGTTCCGCGTGGAAGGGCCATCGCTCAACGGATAAAAGGTACGCCGGGGATAACAGGCTGATCTGAGCCAAGAGTTCACATCGACGCTCAGGTTTGGCACCTCGATGTCGGCTCATCGCATCCTGGAGCTGTAGCAGGTTCCAAGGGTCCGGCTGTTCGCCGGTTAAAGCGGTACGTGAGCTGGGTTTAGAACGTCGCGAGACAGTTCGGTCCCTATCTGCCATGGGCGTAGGAAATTTGAGGGGGGCTGTCCTTAGTACGAGAGGACCGGGATGGACGCACCTCTGGTGTACCAGTTATCCTGCCAAGGGTAGCGCTGGGTAGCCATGTGCGGACGGGAGAAACGCTGAAGGCATCTAAGCGTGAAACCCTCCCCGAGATGAGATTTCCCGAGCCGCAAGGCTCCTAAAGGCTCCTGGAAGACTACCAGGTGATAGGCCAGGTGTGTAAGGATGGCGACATCCTAAGCTTACTGGTACTAATCAGCCGTGAGGCTTGACCATAATTATTCTCACGCGGTGCGTGCGCCGCGTCGGAAACTACCGTTCGCAGGATGTTCAGTTGTCACGCCGTCGCGGCCCCGGGCCGCCACGGCAACGCCAGCATCGTTCTTTGACAAGTTTGAATCGCCCCGCCCGTTCAGGCGCGTATCGTCGCCGAGCACAACCGCAAGGTCGGCGGGGTGAATTCAAAGAATTTCCCGGTGGTCATAGGGGCAGGGTCACACCCGTTCCCATTCCGAACACGGAAGTTAAGCCTGCCACCGCCGATGGTACTGCAGAGGTAGCTCTGTGGGAGAGTAGGTCACTGCCGGGGATATCTCAGGCCCGACGTCGAGCATCCGCTCCGTCGGGCCTTTTCTTTGTACGGTGACGACCGGTCCGCGAACTCGGTCCGGGCGCCTTGACCGAAGCCACGCGGCAGGTGCGATACTGGCTCGAAGGGAGTCCACCATGCCGCAGCCCCCAACGACGAGCGTCAACCCCTCGGAAGAGTCGATCTCCGTCGGCCCGATCGGGATCCACTTCCTGATCACCGGCGCCGATTCCAACGGCAGCGTGTCGGTCTTCGAATTCACCGTCCCCGCCGGCGAAAAGCTGGCCGCCCCCGCGCACAAGAACGACGCCTACGAAGAAATGCTCTACGGCCTCGAGGGCGTCCTGACCTGGACCGTGGACGGCACCCCCATCGAGGTCGGGCCCGGGCAGGCGATCTGCATCCCCCGCGGCGCCGTGCACCGGTTCGACAATCTCAGCGGGCGCCCGGTCAAGCAGCTCGCCGTCATCACCCCGGCGATCATGGGCCCCGCCTACTTTCGCGAGGCGGCCGAGGCCATCGGCACTGCGGCGGGCGGCCCGCCCGACCGCGCGAAGCTGGCGGAGCTGTTCCGCCGCCACGGCATGACGGTCGCGGGGCCGCCGGCCGTGTAGCCGGCCGCGCTCGCCCCCACGTCCCGTCAGCGGGCGCCCGGCTTGCGCGGCGCGCGCCGGTCGTCCTCTTCCGCTACCGGTTGTACTTGTCGAGCCAGTTTCCGATTTCCGTGAACACGTTCCGCCGCTGCTCGGCCAGCAGCGGGAAGTGCGGCGAGCCCGGGTAGGTGACCATCCGCACCGTCTTGCCCCGCTCGGCCAGCAGGATGAAATACTCCCGCCCCTGCAGCATCGGCACCCGCTCGTCCGCCTCGCCGTGCAGGATGAGGAGCGGCGTCGTCACCCGGTCCGCGAACATGATCGCGGAGAACTTCAGGAACGGCTCCGCGTCCTCCTCCGGGTACCGGCGGTCGTAGTCCACCTGCGCGATGTCGCTCGTCGGAATGAAGCTGAGCCAGTCGGTGATCCCCGCCCCCTCGATCGCCGCCTTGTAGCGGTGCGTCTGGGTCACGGTCCACGAGGCCATGAATCCGCCGGCGCTCCAGCCGAAGATCGCCAGGCGGTTGGGATCGGCCCACCCCTGCGCGACGGCGAAGTCGGTCGCGCTGTCCACGTCGCTGTAGGCCCGGTCGCCGAAGTGCTGGTAGATCGCCTGCAGGAACGCCGACCCGTAGCCGGTCGAGCCGCGGTACTCCGGCTGCAGCACGACGTAGCCGAAGCCGGCGGCCAGACGCGAGAAGATGTCGAAGCCGAGCGTGTCGTTCGCCTCGGGCCCGCCGTGCGGAAGAACCAGGAAGGGGTACTTCTTCCCGGCCTCGTAGCCGGCCGGCAGCGTCAGCAGCCCCTCGAGGTGGGTGCCGTCCTTTGCGATCCACTGGACGACGCGCATGTCGCCCAGCGTCACCTTCGCGAGCGTGTCGTCTCCCTCGTGCGTGATCTTCCGGAGTTCGGAGCCTTCCGCGACCGCGACGTTCATGGCGTGCGTCGGGTCCGCGACGGTGAAGGCCAGCGTTCGGGGCGCCGCGCGCAGCGGGGAGACGACCGGCGGTCCGGCCACGATCCCGCCCGGCCAGCGAAAGGCGGGCGTGAGCGTCCCGTCGCGCCAGGCCTCCACCTCGATCACGGTGCCCTTGTGCATCTCGACCCAGACGGTGCCGCCGGGGTCGTTGGCCACGGTCGTCGCCGAGCCCTCGAGCCGGGGCGTCCGGTCAACCGGGGTCCCGCCGGCAGCCGGCACGGTCCACAGATGGTCGGGCGTGAGCACGTCGGTGGTCGTGCTCGCAAAGGCCAGCTCGGTCGCGCCGTTCGCCCAGGCGATCCCCGACACGGCGTTGTCGATCGCCGCGACCTTCCGGAGGCCGTCCGCGCTGCAGACCGAGACGGCAGACGTCACGTCGTGGTGGCCGATCTTCTGCACCTGCGTGACCACCGCGATCCGCGAACCGTCGGGCGACCACGCGACGCTGGTGATGTCGGTCAGCTCCGGGCACCACCACGATCCGCCGGACCCGTCGGCCCCGACGACGTAGAGGCTGGTCACGCCGTTGGCGACCACGTGCCGGACGTCGGCCAGCGGGTCGGCAGGCCGCGGATCGGAGAGGAAGGCGAACTTCGTCCCGTCGGGCGACATCTCGGCAGCCCCGACGCCGTTCGGCAGCGAGATCGTCCGCGTCGGCTGGCTCCCGCCGAGCGGGACGACGCCGAACTGGGGCTTCTTGTCCACCCGGTAGATGCCGAACAGCGACTGGCCGTCGGGCATGAAGCCGGCCGGCGTGAACGGCTCGGGGAGCGTGAGCTTCCGGTCGTTCCCGCCCGACGCGCCGACCATGTGCCACTCCCGCTTGGTGGGGCCCTTGTCGCCCTGGTAGGCGACCACGAACAGCACCGACTTCCCGTCCGGCGACACGGCCACCGGCCGGGCCGAGCGCAGGGCGGCGAGGTCGTCGATGCCGAACGGGTGCGTGTCGGCCGCGGTCGCGCTGCCCGAGGCAGCGAAGACCAGCACGGCCTGGAGAACGACCGCCAGCCGAACCAGGCGCCGGAGCGGAGATGGTGAAATCATCCCCACATCTTACGCCGGACATCTCGTAGAATCCCGCCATGGTGCACAACCGCCACTATGCCGCCATCCCGGTCGCTTTCACGCTCTTCGTCGCCGCGTCGATCGTCACCGTCGCCCGCCTCGCGCCGCCGCCGCCCGCGCGGCCGGGCAGCCTCGGCGGGGGCGTGACGCTCCTGCCCAACGGCTGGAAGATCAAGCCGGCCGGCCGCCACATGCCGATCGGCCCGCTGCCGCTCGCGATGGTCGAATCGCCGGACGGCCGCTACCTGGTCGTCACCAACAACGGCCTCGCCCGGCCCACGCTGACGGTGGTCGATCTCGTTCGCGGCTACGTCGCGTCGAGGACGCCGATCGACAACGCGTGGCTCGGCCTGGCCTGGCACCCCGACCAGCGGCGGGTCTTCTCGTCGGGCGCCGGCCAGACGACGGTGAACGAGTTCTACTGGGCGCCGGGCAAGCTGACGGCTGGGGCGGTGTACGCGCTCGGGCGCGACACGCAGAAGGCCATGCCCGGGATCAGCCACCCCGAGCCGGTCGAGCAGAGCTTCGTCGGCGGCATCGCCATCTCGCCCGACGGCCGGCGCCTTTACGCTGTCCACGTCCTCGGCGAGGCGCTGTCGATGCTCGACCTGAAGTCGGGGCTCGTCCTGAGGACGGTGGACGTCGGCGCGGAACCCTACACCTGCCTGGTCTCGCCCGACGGCAGGACGGTGTACGTGTCGGTATGGGGCGGCGCGAAGGTGCTGGCGTTCGACGCCGCGACGCTCGAGCGCCGCGCCGAGATCCCGGTCGGCGAGCACCCGAACGCGATGGCGCTCTCGAACGACGCGTCGCGCCTGTTCGTCGCGTGCGCGAACACCAACAGCGTCTACGTGGTGGACACCGCGGCGAAGACGGCGAACGAGCAGATCTCGGTGGCGCTCTACCCGAACGTGCCGCCGGGAGCGACGCCGAACGGCCTTGGCCTCTCGCCGGACGGCCGCACGCTGCTCGTCGCCAACGCCGACAACAACGCGGTGGCCGTCGTGGACGTCAGCGACCGGGCGCGCTCGGCGGTCGAGGGGTTCATCCCCACCGGCTGGTACCCGACGGCCGTGCAGTTCAGCCGCGACGGCTCGCGCATCTTCGTCCTGTCGGGCAAGGGGCTGACATCCTCGCCCAACCCGCGCGGGGGAAGCCCGGGCATCCCCGGCGCCGAGGGCCAGTACAGCGGCTCGATGCTCGAGGGGGCGCTCTCGATCGTGCCGACGCCCGACAGGCCCGCGCTACAGGCGATGACGAAGACGGTTTACGGGCTCACCCCGTTCACGGCGGCGTCGATTCTCGCGCCCCCCTCGGCGCCGGCGGCCTCGCCAATCCCGCGCAAGGTGGGAGACCCGTCGCCGATCAAGCACGTCTTCTACATCATTCGCGAGAACCGGACCTACGACCAGGTGCTCGGCGACCTCGAGCGGGGCAACGGCGACGCGGACCTGTGCCTGTTCGGCGAGGACGTGACGCCGAATGCCCACGCCATCGCCCGCGAGTTCGTGGTGCTCGACAACTTCTACGTCGATGCGGAGGTGAGCTTCGACGGCCACGCCTACTCGACGGGCGCCTACGCGAACGACGCGGTCGAGAAGTTCTGGCCGACCAACTACG
>JAJXZZ010000334.1 GCA_021779795.1 Acidobacteriota bacterium
CCGATGATGGCAACGATGAGGAGAATGCGCCAGCGAAGGTTGTTCATGCTTGGGAATTGTCAGCCACGACCGGCTCCTGGCCCTGGAGACCGACGATCGCAGCCTTGGAAATCTCGAGGTTCACCTTGTCGGCCACCTGCAGCTTCACCGTCCGGTCGGCGATCTTCACGATCGTGCCGTGAATGCCGCCGTTGGTGACCACGCGGTCGCCGACCTTCAGCGCGTCGAGAAACTGCTGGACCTTCTTCTGCCGCCGCTTCATCGGCAGCAGGAGCACGAAGTAGACGATGCCGAGCGCGAGCGCGAAGGGCAGGAACTGCACCCACGGGCTGACGTTTTCGTTCGGCGCGGCCATGGCCACGACAGGCAGGGCGTGATGGATCAGTGGAGTCATGAGTCGACCGGTCGGCGGGAGAATAGCCGACAATAGTCCAGTCTCAAGTTATCGAGCGAGCCAAACACTATAGCCTCCCTAATCCGTCTCATCGTGTCAAGGTAAAAGTGGAGGTTATGCAACGTGTTAAGCGTCGCGGCGCCGATTTCGTGCGCCATGAAGAGGTGCCTCAGGTAGGCCCGCGAAAAGTGGCGGCAGGTGTAGCAGCCGCAGGCCGGGTCGGGCGGCGCCGGATCGTCCGCGAACCGGGCGTTCTTGATGTTCAGCCGGCCCTCGCTGGTGAACAGCTGGCCGTTCCGGGCGTTGCGCGTCGGCATGACGCAGTCGAACAGGTCGATGCCGCGGGCCACCGACTCCACCAGGTCCGCCGGGGTGCCCGTGCCCATCAGGTAGCGCGGCCGGTCGGCGGGCAGCCACGGAGTCGTCTGCCCCACCACCTCGTACATCAACTCGGGGGGCTCTCCCACGCTGAGGCCGCCGATGGCGTAGGCCTCGAACCCCAGCTCCACGGTCGCCTGGGCGCTGGCGACACGTATATCTATATGCGTGCCCCCCTGGACGATCCCGAACTGGGCCTGGCCGGGGTTGGTCACACACACGGCGGTCGGCGGTCGGCGGTCGGCGGTCGGTCGGCGGTCGGCGGTCGGCCGGCGGTCGGCGGCCGGTCGGCGGTCGGCGGTCGGTCGGCGGTCGGCCACCTCCAGGAACCGTTCCCGGCACCGCGTCTCCCACCTGAGCGTCCGCTCCATCGAGGTGGCGGCCTGGTCGCGCGTGGCCGGGTAGCCCAGGCACTCGTCGAGGACCATGGCCACGTCCGAGCCGAGGTTGGCCTGGATCTCGACGGCCTTCTCGGGCGTCAGCAGGTGCTCGCTGCCGTCGAGGTGCGACCGGAACCGGATCCCCTCCTCGTCGATCGTCCGCCGCTCCCCCAGCGAGAACGCCTGGTAGCCCCCGCTGTCGGTGAGGATCGGCCGGTCCCACCCGATGAACCGGTGCAGGCCGCCGTGCCTGGCAATGAGGCGGTCGCCGGGGCGCAGGTGCAGGTGGTAGGTGTTCGAGAGCATGATCTCGGCGCCGAGGCCGGCGAGGTCGCGCGGCAGGACGCCCTTGACCGCCCCCTGCGTGCCGACGGGCATGAACGCCGGCGTCTGGACGACGCCGTGGGGCGTCGTCATCTCGCCGCGGCGGGCGCGGCCGCTCTCGGCCGTGACGCGGAATCGGAAACCCATGGCCATTGCGGTATAGTATGACTGGTCTGGCGATGGCTTGCCCTCCCCGGCATCGGCCGGCTCGAGGCCGCCCGTGAGTGCCCCGCCCGTCGTGACCATCCCGGGAGCGTCGACTTCGTGAGAAAACTGCGCATTGGCGTGATTTACGGCGGTCGTTCGAGCGAGCACGAAGTGTCGCTGGCCTCAGCCGCGTCGGTCATCGCGAACCTCGATCGGCAGCGGTACGAGCCGGTGCCGATCCGCATCGACCGCGACGGGCGGTGGGCGATCCCCGACCGGCCGCCGACGGTGGTCGTGGCGGCCGACGTGATCGCCCGGGCGCGCCAGGAGGCGGACCGGCCGGGGCGGCCGGGGCGCGAGACCTACCTGGTGCCGCACCCGGGCGAAGAGGCGCTGGTCACGGTGGAGCGGGCGCACGGCGAGACGCCGGCGCGCGAGAACGCGTACGTCGCGGGGCTGGCGCTCGACCTGATCTTCCCGGTGCTGCACGGCCCGTACGGCGAGGACGGCACGGTGCAGGGGCTGCTCGAGCTGTCGGGCCTGCCCTACGTCGGGTCGGGCGTGCTGGCCTCGGCCGTGGCGATGGACAAGGCGATGATGAAGGTGGCCTTCGCCGGCCGCGGCCTGCCGATGGTGCCGCACGTGGTCGCGAGCGCGGAGGAGTGGGCGGCCTCGCCCGAGGCGGTGGCCGCGTCGGTGGCCGCGCGCCTGTCGTACCCGGTGTTCGTCAAGCCGGCCAACCTCGGGTCGAGCGTCGGGATCTCCAAGGTGAAGGAGCCCGGCGGTCTCGCCGAGGCCCTGCGCGTCGCCTTCGAGTTCGACCGCAAGGTGGTCGTCGAGGAAGGGGTCCCGGCGGCGCGCGAGATCGAGTGCTCGGTGGTCGGGAACCACCGGCCGGAGGCGTCGCTGCCCGGCGAGATCGTGCCCTCGCGCGAGTTCTACGACTACGAGGCGAAGTACGTCGAGGAGTCGGTGGCGCACGTGCCGGCGCCGCTCGACGAGGCGACGACGGCCGAGGTCCGCCGCCTGGCGGTCGAGGCCTTCCTCGCGGTGGACGCGGCGGGGTTCGCCCGCGTGGACTGCCTGCTGTCGCGCGAGACGGGCCGGCTCTACGTGAACGAGATCAACACGATCCCCGGCTTCACCACGATCAGCATGTTCCCGCGGCTGTGGGAGGCGACGGGCCTCGGCTACGCGGCGCTGCTCGACCGCCTGGTGGACCTGGCGTTCGAGCGGCACGCGGCCCGGCAACAGCTGCGCACCAGCCACCTGCAGGCCCAGTGATCCCCCTGGCCGCCCGCGCCGCGCGCCCGCTCCCGCCGATCGCCCTCGCGGCCCTCGCGCTGCTGCTCGCCCCGCGGCCGGCGGCCGCGTCGATCCCGTACGCGCCGGTGCTCGCCCGCTGCTACGCCGCCATCCTCGACGCCCGCTTCCACGAGGCCGAGGCCGAGATCGCGAAGGCGTGCGGCCCCGCGCCGGCCGAGACGTGCCAGCTGATGCGGGTCAACTCGCTGTGGTGGCAGATCGAGCTGAACCCCAACGACCGCTCGAAGGACGGCCTGTTCCAGTCGCGCATCGACGCGGCGGTCGGGGCGATGGAGCGGTGGACGGCGCGGGAGCCGAAGCGCGCCGACGCCTGGTTCTTCCTCGGCGCCGCGTACGGCCTGCGGGTGCAGTTCCTGGTGCTGCGCGGCGAGCGGCTCGCGGCGGCGCGCGACGGCAAGCGGATCAAGGACGCGCTGGAGCGCGCGATCGCGCTCGACCCGACGATGCAGGACGCGTACTTCGGCATCGGGCTGTACCACTACTACGCGGGGATCGCGCCGGCCATCGTGAAGTTCCTCGCGTGGCTCATGGCCCTGCCCGGCGGCAACCGCGAGCAGGGGCTGGCCGAGATGTGGCGGGCGCGCGACCGCGGCCAGCTGCTGCGCGGCGAGGCCGACTACCAGCTGGCGCTGATCGATCTCTGGTACGAGCACAAGCCGGACGAGGCGCTGAAGCTGCTCGAGGGGCTGCACGCCTCCTACCCGCACAACCCGATCTTCCTCCAGTCGATCGCCGACGTGCAGGACGTCTACCGCCATGACCACGCCGCGAGCCTCGCCGCGTGGCGCGAACTGGACGCGCTGGCGCGCGCCGGCCGCGTCGCGGCGCCGGAGATGAGCGAGGTGCGCGCGCGCCTGGGGATGGCCACCGAGCTGACCGCGCTCGGCCGGCCCGACGAGGCGATCGACGACCTGCGCGAGGTCGTGGCCGGGCGGCCGTCGGCGCCGTACGGCGCGACGGCGC
>JAJXZZ010000335.1 GCA_021779795.1 Acidobacteriota bacterium
CGCGTCGGCGGCCGCGCTCAACGCCGGCGCCGCCAGCGCCGCGTCGGGCGGGTCGTCCACCGCGGCGAGCGCCGCGCTGTCGGCCGCGCCGGAGTCGGCGGGGGTGTTCCCCAACCAGGGCCAGGTGCCGCTCGCCGCGTTCGCGAGCCTGCGGACCGGGACGGCGCCGATCGCGATCAACCACCAGGGGCAGTTCCCCGCCGTCACGCTCTCGTTCAACCTGGCGCCGGGCGTGTCGCTCGGCACCGCCGTGGCCGCCGTGAACCGGGCCGCCGCCGAGGTGGGGCTGCCGAAGAGCATCCGCGCGCAGTTCCAGGGGACGGCCGAGGCGTTCCAGTCGTCGCTCTCGAACGAGTGGCTGCTGATCCTCGCGGCGCTGGTGACGGTCTACATCGTGCTGGGCGTCCTCTACGAGAGCTACATCCACCCGATCACGATCCTCTCGACGCTGCCGTCGGCGGGCGTCGGCGCGCTGGTGGCGCTCATCCTGACGCACCACGACTTCAGCATCATCGCGCTCATCGGCATCGTCCTGCTCATCGGCATCGTGAAGAAGAACGCGATCATGATGATCGACTTCGCGCTCGAGGCCGAGCGCAAGGGCGGGATGACGCCGCTCCAGGCGATCTACCAGGCGAGCCTGCTCCGCTTCCGGCCGATCATGATGACGACGATGGCGGCGCTGCTCGGCGGCGTGCCGCTGGCGCTCACGACGGGCACCGGGTCGGAGCTCCGGCGGCCGCTCGGCATCACGATCGTCGGCGGCCTGCTGGTGAGCCAGGTGCTGACGCTCTACACGACGCCGGTGGTCTACCTGTACTTCGACCGGCTGGCGCGGCGGCTCACGGGCCGGTCCGCGGCGGGCCCGGGCGTGGAGCAGGCGCCGGCGGAGTAGGCCATGAACGTCTCGGCACCCTTCATCCGCCGGCCGGTCGCCACGACGCTGCTGACGGCGGCCATCGCCCTCGCGGGGGCGGTGGCCTACCGGCAGCTCCCCGTGTCGCCGCTGCCGCAGGTGGACTTCCCGACGATCGCGGTGTTCGCCGGGCTGCCGGGCGCGAGCCCCGAGACGATGGCGTCGGCGGTCGCCACGCCGCTCGAGCGGCAGTTCAGCCGCATCGCCTCGGTGACCGAGATGACCTCGTCGAGCTCGCTCGGCTCGACGAGCATCACGCTGCAGTTCGACCTCAACCGCAACATCGACGCCGCCGCGCGCGACGTCCAGGCCGCGATCAACGCGGCCCGCGGCAACCTGCCGTCGAACCTGCCGAGCAACCCGAGCTACCGGAAGATCAACCCGGCCGACGCGCCGATCTACCTGCTGGCGCTGACCTCGGACGAGCTGAGCCGCGGCCAGATCTACGACGCGGCCTCGTCGATCATGGCCCAGAAGCTCTCGCAGGTGTCCGGGGTGGGGCAGGCCATCGTCGCGGGGAGCTCCCTGCCGACGGTGAGGGTCGAGCTGAACCCGCTCGCCATGCAGAAGTACGGCATCGGCTTCGAGCAGGTGCGGGCCGTGCTGAGCGGGGCCAACGCGAACTCGCCCAAGGGCCAGCTGTACGACGACCACCGATCGTGGCAGATCGCCGCCAACGACCAGATCTACCGGGCGATCGACTACCAGCCGCTCGTGGTGGCCTACCACAACGGCTCGGTCGTGCGCGTCGGAGACATCGGCCAGGCAATAGACTCGGTCCAGGACATCCGCAACGCCGGCTACGCCAACGGCAAGCCGGCGGTGATGGTGATCATCTTCCGCCAGCCCGGCGCCAACATCATCGACACGGTGGACCGCGTCGAGGCGCTGCTGCCGCAGCTCCGGGCCGCGATGCCGCGCGAGATCGACATGCGGGTGGCGATGGACCAGACGACCACCATCCGCGCGTCCGTCCGCGACACCGAGCTGACGCTCCTCGGGTCGGTGCTGCTCGTGATCCTGGTCGTGTTCCTCTTCCTGCGCAACCCGCGGGCGACGCTCATCCCCAGCATCGCCGTCCCGGTCTCGCTCATCGGCACCTTCGGGGTGATGTACCTGTTCGGCTACAGCATCGACAACCTGTCGCTGATGGCGCTGGCCATCTCGACCGGCTTCGTCGTCGACGACGCGATCGTGGTGATCGAGAACATCACCCGGTACCTGGAGCAGGGGATGCGCCCGTTCCAGGCGGCGCTCAAGGGCGCGCGCGAGGTCGGCTTCACCGTGATCACGATGAGCACGTCGCTCATCGCCGTGTTCATCCCGCTGCTCCTGATGGGCGGGATCGTCGGGCGCCTGTTCCGCGAGTTCGCCGTCACGCTGTCGGTCGCGGTCCTGGTGTCGATGGTCGTCTCGCTGACGACGACGCCAATGATGAGCGCGCACCTGCTCGACGCGCGCGAGACCCACGGCCGGCTGCACGAGCTCACCGAGCGGCTGTTCCGCCGCGTCGTGGACTTCTACGGCCGGACGCTCACCGTCGTCCTGCGCCACTCGTTCATCACGGCGATGGTGCTCCTGGCGACCGTCGCGCTCAACGTCTACCTGTACATCCGGATCCCGAAGGGGTTCTTCCCCGAGCAGGACAACGGCCGGATGATGGGGGCGATCGTCGGCGACCAGGACTCGTCCTTCCAGGCGATGAACCGCGTCCTGCTGCCCATGGTCAAGATCGTCGCCGCCGACCCGGCCGTGGACACGGTGATCGGGTTCACCGGCGGCGGCACGCTGAACACCGGGCGGATGTTCGTGTCGCTCAAGCCGCTCGACCAGCGGGGGGTGTCGGCCGACCAGGTCATCAACCGGCTCAGGCCGAAGCTGGCGCGCGTGCCGGGCGCCACGCTGTTCCTGCAGGCGGCCCAGGACCTGCGGGTGGGCGGCCGGATGAGCAACGCGCAGTACCAGTACACCCTGCGGGGCGACAACCTCACCGACCTGGACCGCTACGCGCAGGTCATGGTCGCCGCGCTCCGCAAGGTGAAGGTGATCAACGACGTGAACCTCGACCAGCAGAACCGGGGGCTGCAGGCGTACGTGGACTACGACCGCGCCAGCGCGGCGCGGTACGGCATCTCGACGCAGCTCGTCGACGCCACGCTGTACGACGCGTTCGGCCAGCGCCAGGTGTCCACCATGTACACGCCGCTGAACCAGTACCACATCGTCATGGAGGCGGCGCCCGAGTTCTGGCAGAACCCGCTCATCCTGCGCGACATCCAGGTCCGGGCGCCGTCCGGGAAGATGGTGCCGCTGTCCGCCTTCTCGAGCTTCGCGCCGGCCAACGCGCCGCTGACCGTGCCGCACCAGGGGCTCTTCCCCGCGGTCACCATTTCGTTCAACCTCGCGCCGAACGTCGCCCTGGGCGAGGCGGTGGACGCCGTGAACGCCGCCGCCGAGCAGGTGGACCTGCCGCCCTCGATCCACACCGGGTTCGCGGGGACGGCGCAGGCCTTCGAGAGCTCGCTGGCGGGCGAGGCGTTCCTGATCCTGGCCGCGCTCGCCGCCGTCTACATCGTGCTCGGGATGCTGTACGAGAGCTACATCCACCCGATCACGATCCTCTCGACGCTCCCGTCGGCCGGGGTGGGCGCGCTGCTGGCGCTGATGCTGACGCGGACCGAGCTGACCATCATCGCGATCATCGGCATCATCCTGCTCATCGGGATCGTCAAGAAGAACGCCATCCTGATGATCGACTTCGCGCTCGTCGCCGAGCGCGACCACGGCAAGAGCTCGCGCGACTCGATCTACGAGGCCTGCCTGCTGCGGTTCCGCCCGATCCTGATGACGACGATGGCCGCCATGCTCGGCGCCGTGCCGCTGGCCGTCGGCCGCGGCGTCGGGTCGGAGCTGCGGCGCCCGCTCGGCATCACGATCATCGGCGGGCTGTTCGTGAGCCAGATCCTCACGCTCTACACGACGCCGGTCGTCTAC
>JAJXZZ010000017.1 GCA_021779795.1 Acidobacteriota bacterium
GTTTGCCGCGGCCCCGGACGCAACCCGATGGACCACGCCGACAAGCCTCTCGACGATGGCGCGCTGGACGGCAGGCTGCTGGCGAGCCTCGGCCTGAATGTCGCGATCACGGTCGCCGAAGTCATCGGCGGCGCGATGGCCGGCAGCCTCGCGCTGCTCGCCGACGCCGCCCACAACCTCAGCGACGTGGCGGCCCTCGGCCTGGCCGTGTGGGCCCGGCGGCTGGGGCGGCGCCCGCCGACGCTGCGCCACACCTACGGGCTGAAGCGGGCCGAGGTCATCGCGGCGCTCGCCAACGCCGTCACGCTCGTGGCGGTGACCGCCCTCATCGCCCGCGCGGCCGTCGACCGGCTGCAGCACCCGGCCCCGATCGATCGCGGCCTGATGCTCGGCGTCGCGCTGGTGGCGCTCGCCGCCAACGCCGGCTCGGTGCTGCTGCTGCGGCGCCACGACCGGCGCGACGTCAACGTGCGCAGCGCGTTCCTCCACCTGGCGCAGGACGCGCTCGCGTCGCTGGCCGTCGTGATCGCCGCGCTGCTGGTCGGCACGCCGATCGGGCTCTACCTCGACCCCGTCGCGGCACTCCTGGTCGGGGCGGTCGTGCTGCGCGGCGCCCTCTCCCTCGTGTGGGAGACGATGATGACGCTGCTCGAGGCCACGCCGGGCGACGTGGACCTGACCCGGATGGTCGAGAGCGTGGCCGGGCGCTTCGCCCCGGCCCGGATCCACCACGTCCACGTGTGGGAGATCGCCCCGGGCCAGCGCCTGCTGACCGCGCACGTCGACCTCGGCTGCGACATGGACGGGCGGAGCATCGAGGCGCTGCTCGGCCGCATCAAGGCGATGCTGGAGCGCGAGTGGGGCGTCAACCACGCCACGCTCGAGCCCGAGGTGCACGGGTGCGGCAACGGCGAGACGCTCGGGCTGTGGGACGACTCCGGGTACTGAGCGAGAGAGGTGCGGCCATGTCCCTCGACGCCGGCTGGATCATGTGGGAGCTCGTCCTCGGGGGGATCGGCTTCGTCCTCTTCACCTACGGCCGCCGGCAGCAGCGGGCGCCGCAGCTCGTCGCCGGCGTGGTCTTCATGGTCTACCCGATGTTCGTCTCGAGCTCGACCGGCCTCGTCGCGATCGGCTGCCTCCTCGGCGCCGGCCTGTGGGCGGCCCTGCGGCTCGGCTGGTGAGGAGGGCCGTCGGCCCGCGGCGGGCGGCCGTCCTCAGTCGTAGGCGAGCCGGGTCGGCTCGTCGGCCAGCGTCGCTTCGAGCAGCGGCTTCCACGCCTCGCCCTGCCACGTCCCGCAGCGGTCGTGCGTGAGGAAGTACTTCTGCGGGATCGGGTGCGTGCCCACGACCACCTGCATGCCGTACTTCTCCGGGATGAAGCGCCGGAACGCGTCGATGTGCGGGCACGGCGGGTAGCCGACCAGCATCCCCGTGGCGAGGTGGATCACCTCGGCGCCGTTCTTCTTCATCTCTTCCGGCGCGTACTCGATGTTGCCGCCCGGGCATCCGCCGCAGGTGGTGTAGCCGACCAGTTCCACGTCCTGGTCCTGGTAGGCCGCGAACGCGCCTTCGCGGGCGCGCAGGGCGCGCAGGCACTTGCCGCCGGCGCAGGTGTGGTAGCGGTCGCAGATGATGATGCCGACACGGACGGGCGTGCTCATGCGGTGTCCTCCCGGCGCGATCGTCAGGCGCGGCCGCCGGTCTCGGGCTTCTCGAGGACGGCGACGATGTGGAGATGACCTTCCCTCCGCGCGGCCAGGCGGAAGCCGTTCGACTCGAACCACGCGATGGCCGCGTCGATGGTGACGTCGCCCACCGGGTGGACGCCCCGCCCCTCGGCCTCGTGCATGCGGCCGACCAGCGCCAGCCCCTCCGCGGTCAGCTCGGCGAGCAGCACCCGCCCGCCGGGGCGAAGGACGCGCCGCATCTCCGAGAAGACCGCCGGGCCGTCGGTGAGGTGATGGATCGCGTCGAGCGTGTCGACCGTGCGGAACGTGCCGTCCGGGAACGGCAGCGTCCGCGCGTCCACGGGCAGGAAGACGATGCGGTCGGCGACCCCTTCGTATTCCGCGTTGACGGCCCCCAGGCGCTGCTCTTCGGCGTTGACGTCGATGGTGACGACGCCGACGCCGCGGCGCGCCAGCTCGCTGGCCATCACGCCCTGCCCCGAGCCCACGTCGAGCACCGGCCCGCGCACGTGTTCGAGCTGATCGACGACGAACCGGACGGCCGCCGCGCGGTCGTACCCGGCGGCCTTGAAGCGCGCGAGGTGCTCGAGATACCGGTCGCGTACCTGCTGCATGGTGTCCATCGGGCTATCTCTCCTCTCCGGTCCCTGCGTCTCAGTGGTGCGAGGCGCAGGCGCCGTTCTGGTCCACCGTCTCGAGCCGGCCCTCCGTGAAGGCGGCGATCGTCTCGACCACCGTCGGGTGCGACGCCCGGTAGACGGTGATGCCGGCCGCCTGCAGCTTCATCAGCGCGCCCATGCCGATGCCGCCGACGATGATGCCGTCCACCGGCTCGCCGGCGAGCGCGGCGAGCGGCTGGCACATGCCGTGGGCGTGATGCTGGTTCCGGTTGCCGATGAGGCGGCAGGCGCCCGTGTCGGTGTCCACGATCATGAACCCGGGGGCCGATCCGAAGTGGTCGGACACGCGGCTGTCGAGGCCGCGATCTTCGATGACGGGAATGCAGATCTGCATGATGACGTTCTCCTTGGTCTCAATGGGGGCGATGTGATCCGCCGGGGCAGTCGCCGCACCCGCACGACTCGGCCGGGTGCGGGCCATCCTTGCCGCACGTGGCGCAGCGGCTGGGGCAGTGGCACGTACGCCCGTGCCGCCGCGGTCCGCCGTGGACGGGGCACTCGGACGCCCGGGCCGGCTCTTCGATGACCGGCCCCGGTTCGACCAGGAGCATCCGGCCCTCGAGCAGGCTGGCGGCGACGGCGTGCCGGGCCCGCGCGAGGATCCGGGCGTAGGTCTGCCGGGACACCCCCATGCGCTCGGCCGCCGCGTCCTGGTAGAGCCCCTCGAGGTCGGCGAGGCGGATGGCTTCGAGTTCGTCGAGGCCGATCGACAGCGCGCCCGTCTTGCCGGCATGCTGCCCGATGGGGCGGAATCCCCGGCCGGTCACGTGGCAGCCGACGCGGCGGGGCACAAGCGGTCGTGGCATTAATTTAGAGCATATGCTAATTATATGGGCTCGGCAACCGGTTCGTTTCGCGGGGGACTCCGGATAGGATGAGGTGGCCGTGGTTGTCTCCGTCGTCGCCAACGCGCTCCTGATCACCGGGTTCGTCCTGGTGATGATGCTGCTCGTCGAGTACCTGAACGTCGTCACGCGCGGCGTGGTGCGCCAGCGCCTGCATCGAAGCGGCGGGCGCCTGCCGGCCGTCCTCGTCGGGACCCTGCCCGGCTGCTTCGGCGCGTTCACCGACGTCGCGCTCTACATCCACGGCGCCGTTTCGCTGGGGGCCCTGGCGGGCAGTATGACCGCGTCGAGCGGCGACGAGGCGTTCGTCATGCTCGCCCTGTTCCCGCGCCGGGCGGTGCTGCTGTTCGGCGTGCTGCTCGTCTACGGCCTCGCGGTGGGCTGGGCCGTCGATCGCCTCTTCGGCACCCGTTTCTTCGGCGGGGCCGCGTGCAAGTCGGGGCTGGCGATCCACGAGGCGGAGGGCGCGTCGTTCCGCCTGCGGTGGCGGCAGCCCGGCGTCCGCCGCTGGACCATCGACCGGGTGCTCCTCGTCGGCGGCGTCGCGGCGTTCGCGCTGGCGGTCGGCACGGGACTGGTGGCCTCCGACGAGTCGATGTGGATCCGCGCCGTCGTCGTGGCGCTCGGCCTGGTCGTCGCGGGCTTCGTCGCGGCCGCCCCCGCCCATTTCGTGCGCGAGCACCTGGTGGGGCACATCGTGCGCGAGCACGCGCCCCGGATCTTCCTGTGGACGCTCGGGGCGCTCGCTGTCACCGAGTGGGCGACGCGGAGCGGCCTCGGCATCGAGGCCTTCATCGAGCACCACACGGCGCTGGCGCTGCTGGTGGCCGCCGCGGTCGGCGTCATCCCGGAGTCGGGCCCGCACCTCCTGTTCGTCACGCTCTACGCGAACGGGGTGCTGCCGTTCTCGGTGCTGCTGACCTCGTCGGTCGTCCAGGACGGCCACGGCATGCTGCCGCTGCTGGCGGAGTCGCGGACCGAGTTCGTGCGCGTGAAGGCGATCAACCTGGTGGCGGGGCTCGCGCTCGGCTACCTCGTGCTGCTCCTGGGATACTGAGGGAACCGAGCGGGAGGTGTGCATGAAGACGGATGACTCGCGGGAAGGCCTGGCGCCGGCGTGCGCCTCGTGCGGGATGAAGGAGAAAGCGTGCCGGACGCCGGGCGGGCAGGCGCCGCCGTTCTGCCCGGCGACGCTCGATGCCGAGGCGGTGGCCGGGTCGCTGAGCCGGTATGCCGATCCCGGCATCGCCGAGTTCGCGCGCCAGGCGTCGATCCAGGAAGCCGAGTGCTACGTCGACCGTGGCCCCGGGCCCTACGTCCTCCACCCGACCAAGACGCGCACCCAGGAGACGGCCGAGTTCGCCCGCCGGATGGGCTATCGGCGGCTCGGGCTGGCCTTCTGCGCGGGGCTCCAGGACGAGGCGCGCGTGCTGGCAGGCATTCTCGAGGCGCAGGGCTTCGAGGTGGTGTCGGTGGTGTGCAAGGTCGGCGGGACGCCCAAGGAGACCCTCGGCCTCACCGACGACCAGAAGATTCGCGTGGGCGAATTCGAGTCGATGTGCAGCCCGATCGCCCAGGCGGCCGTGCTGAACGCCGAGCGGACCGAGTTCAACGTCCTCGTCGGGCTCTGCGTCGGGCACGACTCGCTGTTCCTGAAGCACGCGGACGCGCCCTGCACGGTGCTGGTCGCCAAGGACCGGGTGCTGGCCCACGCGCCGGCGGCGGCGCTGCACACGGCGCACTCGTACTACCCCTGGCTGAAGACCGTGCGCTGAGGGGGGGACAGCCCGCAGCGCTCAGATGAACAGCGACACCTTGCTCGTGCCGGCTTCGGCCAGGAACGTCGCCACCCCGGCGAGCTTGAGATTGGGGTAGTCGATCATCTCCTCCATCTTGAAGCCCATCAGGTCCATGCTCATCTGGCAGATGAAGATCTGAACGCCCGCGTCGGCCGCGCGCCGCAGCAGTTCCTCGAGCCCCAGCACGTTGTGCTTCTTCATCAGCCACTTGATCATCCGCGGGCCCATGCCGCCCATGTTCATCTGCGACAGCCCGAGGGCCGGGGCCCCCTTGGGCAGCATCTTCGCGAAGGCCCGCCCCATGAGGTCCTTCGAGGGCGCGGCCTTCTTCGGATCGCGGAGCGCCGGGATGGCCCAGAAGGTGAAGAACATGGTGACCTTCTCGTACATGGCCGACGCGCCGGTCGCGATGATGAAGGCGGCGAGGATGCGGTCCAGGTCCCCGCTCATCACGACCATCGAGAGGTTGTCCTCGGCGGCGTTGGCCGCCAGCGTGGCGACCCGGTCTTCCAGCTCGTTCAGGCGTTCCAGGATCCCCGCCGTCGCGGGGTCCGGGAGTGTGGACGTCATCACCGTTGATTCCATGGCACGTTCCCTTTGCCGTTCCCGCCCCCTTGGCCGGGGAGAACGAACTGGTCTCGATCGTCATTCGGCTCGCGACCGGGGGCTTGCGGCGGGCGGCCAGGGACCGTAGCTCGCCGCGGACGCGTCGCCTTTCCTGCACTCAGACCCGATGCCCTACCCGATCTTCACCCGCACGTCCACCGTCCCGGCGCCCGCCAATTCCCCGAGCGCCTCGCGCACCTGCTTTTCGACCAGCTGCGCGCTGCCCGCCTCGAGCGAGATCCCGATCTCGACATGGCCGGCGGCGGCGTCGGCCGAGATCGTGAACGGCAGGCCGTAGGTGTCGGGGTCGCTCAGCAGCAGGATTTCCGCCGCGGTGGCCAGGCGGAGGTCCTTCACCCGGCGGACGGCGTCGGGCGTGCGGTCGAACGCCTTCTTCTGCGCCGCGGCCGCCACCATCTCGATGCCGTCGTCGAGGCTCACGCGGTTCAGGTTCAGCACGAGGTCGTACTGGGAGGCGTTCATGATGTCCTCCTGGTAGAGGAACTCCGCCCACCGCTTCCGCTCGTTGTCGATCGCCTCGATCCGCTTGACCGTCTCGTACCGGGAGAGCCCGAGGTCGGCCATCATGGCCTCCACCCGGTTCTCCATCGGGGCGTTGACGCGGACGCGCAGCACGAACGGGACGCCGGTCAGAAGCGCGTGGGCCATGTTCCCGTGGTAGACGAGCGGCCCCTCCAGCACCAGGTCGAGCAGCGCCGCCCGGAAGCACGCCAGGTAGTGGCGCCGCGCGTCGTCGTGATCGTCCCAGAAGCCGGCGGCGTGCCGGGTCAGGACGTCCTGCGCCGAGATCCCCCGGTCGCCGATCCCGTACCGCTCGGCCGCGGCGAGCACCTGCTCGCGATCGGTGACGCGGGATCGCAGCCGCGCGCCCAGGCCGTGCGCGAGCTTCGTCGCGCCGCTCAGCGAGCCTCTCGAAATGGCGATGACGGACATCTCTCTCTCTCCCGCTCGCCGCGGCGAGCATCGCGGGCCGCGGCCGGCCCGTCTCCCCGGTTCGACGGCCCCCGCCCGGCCTCAGAACGTCAGCGTCGAAGTGGACGCCAGCAGGTCCGAGACGACCCGCGCGGCCTTCACCAGCTCCGCGCCGTCGACGAGCCGCTCCCTGCGCAGCTTGCGCGACTCGGCGCAGGGCGTGCAGACGACGAGCTTGCCGCCCAGCTCGTGGAACTGGTCCATGAGCGTCTTCAGCGACGTCCCCTTGCAGCCGGCGAACACGTGCTCGGGCACGCCCTTGTGGGCGAGCAGGACGCCGGGCCCCTGCAGCACGATGGTCACCGAGACGTCCATGGCCAGCGCGGCCACGCCGAGCATGAACGGCAGGATGGCGATCTCGGCGTCGTCCGGACCGTGCAGGGCGATGAACGTCATGCGCTCGGCGGCATCGGGGGGCTGCTGCGTCACTCGATTCTCCTCTCTCCCGGCCGGCGACGGCCCGGCCGGCGCCGCTCAGGCCGCGGCCGGGACGCCCTCTTCGCGCTCGCGCGCGGCCTGCTCGGCCATCTCGCGCACCTTGACGAGGTAGAGCGCGAACGGACGGTACAGGAAGTGGGACCACTTGCCGAACGGCACCTGCACGATCAGCCAGGCGGCGTCGATGGCCAGGTGGAACGCGTAGGTGACGTAGGTGGCCATCGGCCAGCCGGCCAGCCGGAACACGTTGACGCCGAGCCCGGTGACGGTCGTCAGGAAGAGCAGGAGCAGGAACATCCAGTCGGTGCCGGCGGAGAACTTGTGGATCTCGTCGCGCTTCTGCCACCGCCCGATGGCGAACGCCGTGGTGCCGTAGAGCAGCGCCGCCGCGGCGTAGTAGCCGACGAAGCGCTGCGGGTTGTAGATCGGGTAGACGGTGTCGGTCTGGAACCACTTCAGGAAGAGCACGATGAGGACGAACATCGTGAGGTAGCCCGACACCAGGATGAGGTGCGTCAGCCAGCGCCGGTTCTGCGTGGCGTCCCCCTGCTGGGTCCCGCAGCGGCGCCACCGCTTCTGCGTGGCGAAGTTCACGACGAACTCGGGGACCGCCTTCACGAACGCGGAGGGCGGGATCCGCGGGACCCCCTGGTCGCCGAGGATCCAGTACGCCATGCGCGCCGCGTTGGTGAGCAGGAAGAACGAGAGCACCCCGCCCATGAGCAGGTCGGCGAACTCGATCCAGTGGACCGGCGCGAACGTGTTCAGCGCCACGTGGTCGAGCACGACCGGGCCGTGGGCGACGCCGAAGATCCCCAGGACCGAGAAGATCACCAGCAGGACGGCGGCGATGTTCCAGGCGTTCGAGAGGTAGAGCCGGCGCGAAAGGCCCGTCCAGTCGTAGCGCGAGATGAGGTACCGCCGCGTGGCCATCATCGCCTCGGCGGGGTTGGCCCCCCGCGGGCACTGCGTCGAGCAGTCGCCGCAGTAGTAGCAGAGCCACGGCTCGACGCTGTGCCGGAGGCGCTCCCCGGCCCCGACCTGCAGCAGGTGCATGATCCGCCGCGGGAACGAGCCGCCGTCGTCGGCCAGCGAGCAGACGGCCGTGCAGTTGCCGCAGTTGTAGCAGAGGTCGAGATCCTTCCCGCCAAACGCCTTGAGTTCGTCGTGAAGGTCCAGATTGACGCGCGTCGCCACGGTGTCTCCTTTTGCCGCCCTGACCGCGGTCAGCCCTTGAGGGCGTACGCGAAGTAGCCGTCGCCGTTGGCCTTGCCCCGCTCCTCGATCCGTCCGTAGCGGCGCATCGCCGCCACCCATGCCAGCACCTCGTGGCTCGGGCGGCCGAGCGCCTCGGCCAGCTCGGGAACCGTCCGGGGGCCGCCCGAGAGCAGCGCGGCGATCCGGTCCCGCATCACCAGTTCGTCCCTGAAGATCTCGCGCTTGTCGCGCAGCGTCGAGGCGGTCATCACGCGGTCTCCTCGAGCATGGCGTCGATCGCGCCGAGCACCTGCTCGTCGGTGTATCCCTTGACGTCGATGGCGTTCTCCGCGCACGGGAGGGCGCAGCCGCCGCATCCCTTGCAGAGGGCCGGAATGATGCGAGCCACCGCTCTTCCGTCCACGGTGACCTGCTCGATCGCCTTGTACGGGCACGCGTCGAGGCACTTGCCGCACCAGGTGCAGCGCGCCTCGTCCACCTCGGCCACGAACGGCTCGAGGTCCACGTAACCCTTGAGCAGCATCGCCGCGGTCTTCGACACGGCGGCGAGCGAGGAGGCCACGCTTTCGGCGATGGTCTTGGGGCCCTGCGCGGCGCCGGCGATGAAGACTCCGTTGGCCACCGTCTCGACTGGCCGCAGCTTGGGGTGGATCTCGTTGAAGAACCCGTCGCTGCCGACCGGGATCTTCAGGGCGTTGAGGAGCGTGGCGTGCTCGCGCGGCACCATGCCGGTGACGAGCACCAGCAGGTCGGTGGGGACCTCCAGTTCCTCGCCGCCGAGGAGCCGGTCGCGCACGCGCACGGCCAGGCGCCCCCCGTCGTTCGACACGACGGGCGGATCCTCGGGATCCCACCGCAGGAAGACCGACCCGGCGCGCTGCGCGTCCTCGTAGATCGTCTCGAACTTGCCGTACGTGCGCATGTCCCTGAAGAGGTGGACCTGGTGCAGGCCCGGCGCCTGTTCGGCGCCGTGAACGGCGGCGTGACAGGCGGCCGTGCAGCAGTAGCGCGAGCAGTAGCGGTGGCCCCCCTCGACCTCCTCGCCCTGGCGGCTGCCGACGCAGTAGAGGAAGGTGACCGTCTTCGCCGGCCGTCCGTCCGCGCCGCGCAGCCCGCGCCCCTCGTCCAGCATCTGCTTGTACTGCGGCAGGGTGAGCACGCCCGGCAGGCCCCAGCCGAACTCGCCCTCGGAGGGCTCGTACGACTCGAACCCGGTGGCCACGACGATCGCGCCGACGTTGAGCGTGATCTCGTCCCCGTTTGCGACACGGAGCACGGCGGTGAAGTCGCCGACGCTCCCCGACTTGCCGACCAGTTCGGCGCCGGTGAACAGCGTGATGTTCTCCCGTTCGCGGACGCGCCGCAGCAGGTCCTCGATCATCTCGGCGCCCGACCGGTCGCGCGCGAACGTCCGGCCGAAGGTCGCGGCCCAGCCGCCGGGCCGTTCGGAGCGTTCGGCGACGTAGACGGTGAGTCCCATGTCGGCCATGGCCAGCGCCGCCCGCAGGCCGGCCACGCCGGCGCCGACGACCAGGGCGCGGGGCTTGGTGTCGATCCGCATGGTGGCGAGCGGCTCGCTGGCGACGGCCTTGGCGATCCCCCCGCGCACGATCGAGGCGGCCTTGACGGTCGCCTCCGGGACGTGCCCGCGGTGCGCCCACGAGCACTGCTCGCGGATGTTGGCCTGGACGTACCGGTACGGGTTCAACCCCGCGCGATCGGCCATCGCGCGGAAGGTGAACAGGTGGAGCTTGGGCGAGCAGGAGGCGACGACGATGCCGTCGAGGTGCTCGTTGCGGATGGCGTCGGTCATCTCCTGCTGCGCCGCGTCCGAGCAGGCGAACATCGTCGTCTTGGCCGTGACGACGCCCGGCTCGCCGGCCGCGGCCTGCCGCACCTTCTCCACCTCGACGTAGTCGGAGATGTTGCCGCCGCAGTGGCAGATGAAGACGCCGATGCGCCTCTGGGTGTCCTGGCTGTCGCTCATCGGCCTCGCTCCATCCGCTTCAGGTACGCGGCTGTCTGGGCGGCGGCGGCGCCGGAGTGGAGCACCGTGTCGGGAATGTCCCTCGCGCCCGACGCCGTGCCCGCCACGAACACGCCCGGGATGCTCGTCCGGCCCGGTTCGAGATCCTCGTCCACCTCGCGCACGTACGCGTTGGCGTCGGCCTCGAGCGGCTCGTCGGGGAACAGCCGCAGCGCGTCGCGGTTGGGCTGCAGCCCGACCGACAGCACGACGAGGTCGTGCTCCATGCGCTTCTTGCCGCCGCCCCCCTCGATGTCCTCGTAGGTGACGACGAGGTTCCCGTTCGGGCGCCCGTCCACCTGGCCGACCTTGCCCTTCACGAAGGTGATGCCCATCCCCCTGGCCTGCTGGAAGAACTCCTCGTAGCCCTTGCCGAACGCCCGGATGTCCATGTAGTAGATGGTCACGTCGGCGAGCGGCAGGGCGCCGAGGATGAGCTGCGACTGCTTGAGCGAATACATGCAGCAGACGCGCGAGCAGAGGCGGTGGTCCACCGTGCAGTCGCGCGACCCGGTGCAGAGCACGTAGGCGATGTTGTCGGGCGCCTTGCCGTCCGACGGCCTGAGCACCGTGTTGTACGGGCGCGTCGGGGCCAGCAGGCGGTCCATCTCCATCGCGTCGATGACGTTCGGGTAGCGGCCGTAGCCGAGCAGCGGCTTGCGCCGCGCGTCGAACAGCTTGAAGCCGGTCGAGACGACGACCGACCGGACCAGCTCCTCGGCCTTCTGCTCGCGCATCTCGAAGTGGAACGCGCCGGCCGGGCAGGCCTGCACGCACTGGTGGCACTCGCTGCAGCCGCCGCAGTCGAGGCAGCGGGCGGCCCCCTGGCGCGCCTCCTCCTCGCCGACGGGCAGCTCCACTTCGGCCATCCCCGTGACCCGCTCGGCCACCGGGCGTTCGGCCCGCCTGGCGGCCGGCAGCGGCGTGGGGTTGGGCGTGCGGGCGACGACCTCGGCCTTGTCCGCGACCGGCAGCGGCTCCTCGAAGCGGACGCCGGCCACCGGTTCGCCGCGCAGGAAGCGGTCGATGAAGAAGGCCGCGCGCTTGCCCTGGCCGATCGCCTGCACGATCATCGACGGTCCGGTCACCGCGTCCCCGCCCGCGAAGGCGAAGGGGAGCGACGTGGCGAGCGTCTCGGGGTCGGCCTTCACCGTACCGTTCCTGTTGAGCGCCAGCTCGCCGGCGAACGGCGCGGTGCTGGGCTTGAGGCCGATGGCGAGCACCACCAGGTCGACCGGCAGGGTCTGCTCCGATCCCTCGACCGGGACCGGGCTCCGGCGGCCGCTCGCGTCGGGCTCGCCGAGGCGCATGGTGAGGCTCTCGACCGCCTTCAGCCGGCCGCCCTCGCCCACGAACCGCTTCGGCGCCTTCAGTTCCTGCAGCTCGACGCCTTCTTCGAGCGCGGCGGCGACCTCCCAGTCGTGCGCCGGCATCTCCTTGCGGCTGCGCCGGTACTGGATGACGACCTTGCTGGCGCCGAGCCGGATGGCCGTGCGCGCGGGGTCGATGGCCGAGTTCCCGCCGCCGATCACCATGACCGTCTTCCCGGCCAGGTCCATCGGCTCCGGGCCGCTCGCGCGCTTCAAGAAGCCCATGCAGTCGGTGACGCCGTCGAGGTCCTCTCCGGCCACGCCGGCCCTGGCCCCCTCCATGGTTCCGGCGGCCAGGTAGATCGCGTCGTAGCCGTCGGCTTTCAGCCCGGCCAGCGAGCGGACGGGCGCGGCCGTGCGGATCTCCACGCCGAGGGCCGTGATGTTGAGGATGTCGCGATCGACGATGTCCTTGGGGAGGCGGTAGGGAGGGATCCCGTAGCGCAGCATGCCGCCGGCCAGCGGGGCGCTCTCGAAGACCGTCACGTCGTAGCCCCGCCGGGCCAGGTGATAGGCTGCCGAGAGGCCGGAGGGGCCGGAGCCGACGACCGCCACGCGCTCGGGGCGGAGGCGCTCGGGCGGGCCGTACTCGGGCACGGGGTGCTCGGCGTAGTAGCGGTCCACCATGAAGCGCTTGATCGCGCGGATGGGGACCGTGCCCTCGAGCGTGCCCCGGGTGCACTCGCCTTCGCACGGCGCGTAGCAGGCGCGGCTCAGGCTGCCGGGCAGCGGCGCGTCCTCCATGTGGAGGCGGAAGGCCTCCTCGTACTTGCCCGCGCGGACGAGCGACACGTAGCCGTGCGTCTTGACGCCGGCAGGGCAGGTGAACGAGCAGGGCGAGGTGCCGAACCGGTCCACGACCGCCTTCTTCGGGACCGCCTGGGGGAAGGCGATGTGGGTGGCCCGCCGCGCGACCAGGTTCGCGTTGAACTCGTCGGGGATGGCGACCGTGCAGACGATCTCGCACTCGCCGCAGCCGGTGCAGGCGGCCCAGTCCACGAAGGTGGGCTTCCGGCGCAGCTTCACGCGGAACAGGCCGCGCTCGTCCCTCGTGATCCCCTCGATCTCGCTGTAGAGCAGGGCCGTCACGTTGGGATGGTGCGACGTGGCGGCCATCTTGGGCGTGGAGATGCAGCTGGCGCAGTCGAGCGTGGGGAACACCTTGCTCAGGAGGATCATCTTCCCCCCGATGCTCGCCTCCTTCTCGACCAGCAGCACCTTGTAGCCCATGTCGCCGAGCGTGAGGGCCGACTCCATGCCCGCGATGCCGCCCCCGACGACGAGCACGTCGTAGGAGGGGCGCAGCAGGGTCGGCCCGGCGCCCGGCGCGGGGTCCTTCGTCACGGTCAGCGTCGCCGCGTCAGCCATTGTGGGCTCCTGCGGCGTCGGGGGCGAGCTTGGCCAGGGCCGCGTGGAACTTTTCCATGTGGGAGGCGAACGATTCGGCGCAGACCGAACAGATCGCCGCCATCTTCAGGCGCCTCGGATCCATGCCGCGATCGCGAAGCGCCTGCTGCGCCTGCTCGACCACCTTGCCCGTCCGGTCGGTGCAGTTGGGCAGGTAGGCGCAGTCGCCCCCGTCGGCGGCGATGAACACGCCGTCGAACCCCTTCTCGAGGGCGTGAAGGATCCACGACGGCTTCACGCCGCTCGAGCACGGAACGCTGATCACCACGACCGACGCGGGGTAGTGCATGTGCGCACTCCCGGCGAGATCGATGCCGGGGTCCGAGATCGTGTTGGTGGAGAAGACCAGGATCCTGGGGCCCGACGGCCGGCCTCCGGGGACGGCGTCCATTACTTCGCTCTCCGGACGAACACGCGCCAGTAGCCCGCGTCCTCGAGGTTGCCGAGGTACTCGTGGCCGACCTTCTTGGCCCAGAGCGGGATGTCCTGGTTCGTCCCCTCATCGGACGAGAGCACCTCGAGCACGCCCTTGAGCGGCACGGCGGCCATGGCGCGCTTGGCTTCGAGCAGGGGGCCCGGGCAGGCCGTTCCGCGCGCGTCCACCTGCTTGGCCACCGTCACGGTCTTCAGTTCGTCGTTCGTCATCGGATTCTCCATGTCGTCGTCAATTCGCGGCTGCGGGGCGTCGCCCCCTCCGCCCGCTCCCGGGTCAGCCGCGCCTGGTCTTCTTTCCGTCCTTGAACCGCCAGCAGCCCTGCGCCTCCAGGTCCCCCTGCGGGTTGGCCGCGGCGTCGCACAGCCAGGGGCAGCCCGAATCGTCCACGATGACCTTCATCGGACGGGCCGCTCGCCGAGGGTCGGTTGCCTCGCTTGCGCTCTTTTTCACAACCGTGCCGCCGCGCTTCGCCATGTCAGGCCTCCCCGCGCCGTGCCTCTCTCGGAGAAGCATTCCCCGTGCCGTCGGGGCCGCGCGGGCGCGGGGAGGCGAGAATGGGCCTGATTCGGCGGAAACGCGTGCGGGACGAGGCTGCCGTCGAGGTGGAGAGAGGTGCAGCCATGCTATCGTTGCGTATGGTGTCGGTAGCAGGGACGCTACCCGCGTGGGAGAACAGGCCGTGTCCAAATCAGCGGGCGCGGTTCCGGCCGAGTGCGTCGGCCAGGAACGCGCCTCGGAACGTTTCCAGCTCGTCTTGAACAGCATTTCCGACGGCGTCTTCGCGGTGGACGCCGACTGGCGGATCACCTGCTTCAACCGCGCCGCGACCGAGAGCATCGGCATCCCCCGCGAGCAGGCGCTCGGCAAGCCCTGCCGCGACGTGCTGCGCGCCAACATCTGCGACGGCGCGTGCGCGCTCCGCTACACGATGGAGACGGGCATCCCGGTGGTGAACCTGGCGGTGACGCTGAAGACGGCCGACGGGCGGCCGCAGCCCGTGGCGATTTCGACGGCCGTGCTGCGCGACGCCAGGGGGCGCATCGTCGGCGGCGTGGAGACGTTCCGGGATCTCAACAAGGTGCAGGCGCTGCTCAACCAGGTGGAGTCGCTCGACCCGCTCACCATCATCGTCACCACCGACCCGGCGCTCAAGCGCGCGCTGGGGATGCTGCCGACGATCGCCGAGTCGGACAGCACCGCGCTCATCGAGGGGGAGTCGGGCACGGGGAAGGGGCTCGTGGCCCGCGTCATCCACCAATTGAGCCCGCGCAAGGACGGCCCGCTCGTCACCGTGAACTGCGGGGCGCTCCCCGATACGCTGTTCGAATCCGAGCTGTTCGGCTACAAGGCCGGGGCGTTTACCGGCGCCGTGAGGGACAAGCCGGGGCGAGTGGCGCTCGCCGAGGGGGGCACGCTGTTCCTCGACGAGATCGGCGACATGCCGCTGCCGGCCCAGGTGAAGGTGCTTCGGCTCCTGCACGAGAAGGTGTACGAGCCGCTCGGGGGCACGCGGACGCTCCGGGCGGACGTGCGGATCGTCGCGGCCACCAACAAGGATCTGGCCGCGCTCGTCAGGGAAGGGCGGTTCCGCGAGGACCTCTTCTACCGGGTCAACGTCGTCCGGATCGCCATGCCCCCGCTGCGCGCGCGGCCGGGCGACGTGCCCCACATCGCCGAACGCTTCGTGCGGAAGACGGCCGCCAGGAAGGGCAAGCGGATCGACGGCGTGTCACCCGAGGCGGTGGCGCTGCTGATGCGCCACGACTACCCGGGCAACGTGCGCGAGCTCGAGAACATCCTGGAGTACGCGTGCCTGTTCTGCCGGGGGCCGCTCGTCCAGCCGGGCGACCTGCCCGAGTGGTTCCTGGCCCGCGTCGAGCCGTCGAGGCCGTCCGAGATCTCGCCGCTCGACGAGGCGGAGGCGAAGGCGCTGCGCGAGGCGCTGGCCAGGGCCGGATGGAACCGCGCCAGGGCGGCGGCGGCGCTCGGCATCCACAAGACCACGCTCCACCGGAAACTCAAGCGCCTCGGCCTGGAACTGCCCGTCAAGCGCCGCCAGGTCGGCCGCTAGGCGTCGGGGCGGTCTTCCTGGCGAGCCATCGCTCCCGGAAGACCGCTCCGACCCCTGGTTTTCGGTTACCATCGACCTGACACGCCGCCCCCCCCGGCCCCGTCACCGCCTGCGACGGGGAGAAAGGAGTGCACATGGCAGAACCGCCGAAAGGATGCGCCCGCACGACGGGCTCCGTGGTCGGCGAACAGCCGCCGGCCGCCCCTGCGCACGCGCCAGAGGAACCAGGGAGGAATGTCATGACCGTGGCTCGCGTCGGACAGAAGGCGCCCGATTTCGAGGCGCCGGCCTATTACCGGGGAGCGTTCACCAGCGTCAAGCTGTCGGACCTGGCGGGCAAGTGGGTCCTGCTCTGTTTCTACCCGGGTGACTTCACCTTCGTTTGAGCCACCGAAGTGTCGGCGGTCGCCGACAAGTACGCGGAGCTGCAGAAGCTGGGCGTCAAGGTGGTCTCGGTCAGCGTGGACAGCCACTTCGTCCACAAGATGTGGAACGACTACGAGCTGACCAAGATGGTGGACGGGGGCATCCCCTTCCACATGGCATCGGACCAGGCCGGCAACGTCGGGCGCGCCTACGGCGTCTACGACGAGCACCAGGGGATCGAGCTGCGCGGCCGCTTCATCATCGACCCCGACGGCGTCGTCCAGGCGATGGAAGTGCT
>JAJXZZ010000336.1 GCA_021779795.1 Acidobacteriota bacterium
GGCGCCGTCGCACCCGGCGTCGCCGATGGTCGTCGTCGATCGGCCCGGGGCGGCGCAGTCCGAGCTTCGCATCGGCCAGGTGGCGGTGCCGCGCCTGACGCCCGACTACGCGGCCCTCCTCGTGCTCAACATGATCCTCGGCGGCCAGTTCGTCAGCCGCCTCAACATGAACCTGCGCGAGGACAAGGGGTTCACCTACGGCGTCCGGAGCGGGTTCGAGTTCAGGCGGGCCGCCGGCCCGTTCGTGGTCCAGACGGCGGTGCAGACGCGCGTGACGGCCGACGCCGTGCGCGAGGTGCTCGCCGAGGTGCGCGCCATCACCGGCCCGCGCCCGGCCACCGCGGCCGAGCTCGAGACGGCCAAGGCGGCGCTCACGCGCGGCTACCCGCGGAGCTTCGAGACGGCGGGGCAGATCGCCAGGGGCCTGGCCCAGCTCTCACTCTACGAACTGCCCGACGACACGCTCGAGCAGTTCGTGCCGCTCATCCACCAGGTGGACCTCGACGCGGTGGCCGCGGCCGCGACGCGCCTGGACCCCTCCAGGATGACGGTGGCCATCGTGGGCGACGGCGAGATGATCGGGCCCGGCCTGCGGGAACTCGGCCTCGGCGAACCGGTGGCGGTGACGGTCGAGTCGCAGCCGGCCGAGCCGCTGGCGGCGCCGGTGGATGGGGCTGCGCCAGCCGACAGAACCCGATGAGCCGGGCGCGCGTCTAAGTCCTGTGACGCACGAAGGCGGCCGCGTATTTGGGCCCTCGGGACTGGTGCTACACTGGACTTCCAATGAACGGCCTTGGCCGTACAAGCCTCAGCCTCTTCGGCACGATCGCGGTTGTCGCGGCCGTCATGGCGGCGGCGACGATCTGGCTGGTCTTCACCGACCCGGTGACCGTCGCCAACTCGGTCAACCAGGGCGACGTCTCCCCGCTCGTCCGCGAGCTCGCCTCGGCGGTCTACCAGGCGCTCAGGGGGCTGCTCAAATACCTGTAGTGGCTAGTGGCTAGTGGCTAGTCAGTCACGCGTGACAGACTGACCGCTGACTACTAGCCACTAGCCACTAGCCACTAGCCACTACAAGCTACAGGTTCTTGACCAGGAACTTCGTCAGGATGTATCCGTCCAGGTACTTGAACGGCGCGAGCCCTGTCGTGTAGTGGCCGCAGGGCAGGACGGAGAGCTCGTAGGGCACGTCGAGCCGCTGGAACTCGCGGACGAGGTCCAGCGAGAGGTGCACCGGGAAGGTCGTGTCGTAGCGGGCGTAGACGAGCAGCGTTTTCTTGTCGCGCACCCGCGCCACGTACGCCTGCGGGCTGATCGGCATCCACAGCTCGCGCAGCCGGTCGAGCGTGATGTGGCCGTCGAGGCCGGCGCGCACGTGCTCGGTGGACAGCCCCTCCCAGACCACGTCGGCGAAGTAGCGCGACACGTGGTTGAGCGCTTCGACGCGGATGAGCGGCTCGTGCGCCGCCGTGAGCATCGCGAGGCACGAGCCGAGGCTCGTGCCGAGGATCCCAATCCGCTCGTACCCCTCCCGCGCCAGCCACGCCACGGCCCGGCGCGCGTCCACGACCGCCTGGCGGCAGACCTGCGTCGTCCTGGCGAGGTTGGCGCTGACGATGAAGTCGGCGCGGTTGAGGATGGGCGGCATCCGCCGGTCGTGGTAGGGCATGCTCAGCCTCAGGGCGTTGAGGCCGAAGCGGGCCAGCAGATGCGAGAGCCCGACGTGCGCCTCGACGTCGCCGTTCCACTGCGGCAGCACCACGACGGCGCGGCGGCGATCCTCGCGCCCGCCCTTCAGGCGCGGGGCGGGGAACAGCCGGCCGTAGACCGTGTTGTTCTCGGGATGCGGCGTCGTGATGACGCTCGGGAACGAGACCGTGCCCGCGCATGCGGGGTCGCCGTCCGACCCGGGCTCCCAGGCGTAGTCGTCGGTCGGCGGCGCGTCGAAGAACCGCGGCGAGTCGGCCAGGGCGGTCCGCGCCCAGTCGGCCAGCACGACATCCGGCGGCAGGGCGGAATCGTGGCCGTTGACGCCGATCCAGTCGAGCCCCCACTCGAAGGGGCGGACGACGCGGTCGTCGGTGCGGTCGAAGAGATACCGTTCCCAGGCGTAGAACAGGCGGGCGATCATGAACGGACCATTGTACCAAACACGGCTGACGGCCGACGGCGATGCCACGCGGGTCAGGCCACACCGTCCTCAGCCTTCAGCCCTCGGCCCGCGTTCACCGCCCGACTGCAAGCGTCTGTTCGACCGCCCCCGCGACCTCGAGCAGGTCCGCCGTCCGGCCGCGGCGGCCGACCAGTTGCAGGCCGACGGGGAGCTTCCCGGCCGAGCGTCCGCATGGCAGGGAGATGGCCGGGTGGCCGGTGACGTCGAACAGCTGCGTGAGCCTGAGCATCAGCGCACGGATCGGGTGCTTCGCGCCGCCGATGACGACCGAGTTCGCGCCGAGCGGAGGCGCGACGATCGGCAGCGTCGGCAGGACGAGCGCGTCCACGCCGTCGAGCGCCGCGTCCACTTCCGCCGTCAGGACGCGCGCGCCGAGCCGCGCGCGCCCGTAGTCCTCGCCGAGCACGTAGCGGCCCATCTCGAGGCGCAGGCGGACCGGCGGCGTGTACAGCTCCGGGTGCGCCTCGAGCATCGGCGCGTGGTAGGCCGACGCCTCGGGCAGCTGCATGTGCAGGTAGATCGTCGGCGTGTCGGCGGCGTGGGCTACGCTCCGATCGGCGAACCTGGCGCCCGTGCCCGCGAGCCGCGCGCAGGCCGCGTCGAACGCCGCGCGCACGTCGTCGTCCAGGATGTCGAGGAAGTACGGTTCGAGCAGGCCGAGCGAGAGGGCGCCTGCCGCGACGCGGCCGGCCGGGAGGGGCGCGGGATTCGGCGCGCCCGCCATCGCGTGGTAGAGGATCCAGGCGTCGGCCACCGAGCGCGCGAGCGGGCCGACGTGGTCGAGCGTCCAGCTGAGCGGGACGATCCCGTCGAGCGGCAGTTCGCCGTTGGTCGGCTTCAGGCCGACGCAGCCGCACGCGGCGGCGGGGATCCGGATCGACCCGCCCGTGTCGGTCCCGATCGAGGCCGATCCCATGCCGGTGACGACCGCCGCTGCCGAACCGCCGCTCGATCCGCCGGCCGAGCGGGCCGTGTCCCACGGGTTGCGCACGGGGCCGAACGCCGAGTCCTCGCTGGTCGTGCCGTAGGCGAACTCGTGCAGGTTGCACTTGCCGAGGAAGACGGTGCCTGCCTCGCGCAGCCGCGCCGCCACGGCGGCGTCGGCCGTCGCCACGTGACCCTCGAGGACGCGGGACGCGGCCGTCGTCGGGACCCCTTCGAGACCGACGAGATCCTTGAGCGAGATCGGCACGCCGTGGAGCGGTCCGCGCCGGCGGCCGGCGGCGATCTCGCGGTCGGCCTGGTCGGCCTGGCGCCGCGCCTCGTCGGCCAGGACGGTGATGAACGCGTTGACGCGGCCGTTCTCGGTCGAGACGCGGTCGAGGCAGGCCTCGGTGAGTTCGAGGCTGGTCACCTGACGCGCCGCCAGCATCGGCGCCAGCGCGGAAATCGTCAGTGCGTGGAGAGGGGTCATCTCCCGCCTCCGCCCTTCGGGCTATGGCGGGCAAACCCGCCTCCGCCGGTAGGCACGCGGTCGCCCCACGAGGCGGTCCTCAGGCGCCGCGTGGACTGAGCCAGCGTCTCGAGCAGCGGCTTCAGTTCCGGGAGCCCGCGCCGCTCGGCGTCGGCGACGGCCGCCGCCAGCCAGGCGTCGATCGGGTCGGCCGGATCGTCATCACTCTTCGTGTTCGTCATCGCGCACCTTGGCCGATTGTACCCTGTGAACCCCGCCTTCGCCCTGCGGGCTACGGCGGGCAGGCCCTGTGAACCCCGCCTTCGCCCTGCGGG
>JAJXZZ010000337.1 GCA_021779795.1 Acidobacteriota bacterium
CGCCTGCCGCGCCAGGCCGAGCATGACCTCCGAGTCCACGAGGTTCTTGGGACAGCCGAGGGACACGAGACCGATCTTCATAGGCTCACAAAAGGGCTCGAGGCTCAGGGCTCGAGGCTCACCCCTCGACCTTGCTCGGGGTGCCCTGGGCGAGCACTCGCAGCGCGCGAGTCGAAGGGCAGGGCCAGGAGCGACTCGAAACGCTCGCGGACGGCCCGCGTCTTCTCCAGGGATTCGCGCGGCGTGTCGGTGCCGGCCAGTTCGAACACCAGGGCGCCGTCGTAGCCGACCTTCTGCAGCGACATCAGCGTCGTCGCCCAGTCGATCGTCCCTTCGAACGGGACCAGGTGGTCGTCCCATCGGCCCCGGTTGTCGTGCACGTGCGTCGTCAGCAGGTCCCCCGACACGACGTCGATCGCGTCGGCCACGTCGCCCATCAGGGCGGCGTGCCCCATGTCGAGGCAGATGCCCGCGGCCGGCCCCGGCCGGCCGCCGTCCTGCTCGCCGAGCAGCTGCACCAGCGCCTCCGGCGTTGACAGCGCGTTGGGAACGACCTCGACCGCCACGCGCACGCCGAGCGCCGAGGCGGCGCCGGCAATCTCCTCGAGGCTTCGGCGGGCGGACGCCGGCTCGTTCTCGTCGCCGTTCTCGGCCAGCGCGTCGGGCACGCCGAGGTGGACGACGAGGAACTCGAAGGGGATCGTCCGCGCGATCTCGAGCGACGCCAGGCACTCGGCAACCGCCTCCCGCCGCGCCTCCTCGGACTTCGCCGCCGTGGACAGCAGCCGGCCCCAGTCGCCGTTCTCGATCCGGTCCACGAGCGGCGCGTGCACCGAGCGCAGGCGCAGGCCCGAGTCGCCAAGCCAGCCGGCCAGTGCGGCGATCGCCTCCTGGCGGGCGTACTCGAAGTGGCCCCGCGTGGCGAACAGCTCGAGGTCCTGGAACCCGAACCCGGCCAGTTCCGCCAGGTGCGCCGGACCGAGCGCCTGACCGTAATAGAGATGAGTCGAGATTCCGTAACGCACGGTGCGCCAGCAACTCCCTGGTTGACGAGTGAACACTCCATGGTATCGCACTCGCGCGCAGACTCCGCCTTCGCCCTTCGCGCTGCGGCGGGGCCAGCCCTGAGCCCTGATGAGCCCTCCCGCTCCGAGCCTCTACCGCAGCGCGTCGACGAAGGTGGCCAGCAGGTCCCACAGCCTGCCGAAGCGGGGGTAGCGCTCGAGGTTGCGGCGCACGTGCCTGAGGGTGCGCGGCATGTACTGGATGTAGACCGGGTTCTGCCGCGTGGTGGTCTGGTAGCCGAACGTGCCGAGCGCCTTGAGGTTGCGCTGCAGCGACATCAGGTCGAAACGCCGCCTGAAGTCGGCCTGGTACGAGCGCGCCGACCCGGCGTCGCCGCGCCCCCCGCCCTGGCCGCGCAGGGCGAGGAAGAAGGCGATGAGCTCGTCCACCGCGTCCTCGGTGAAGTCGACGTAGGAATCCCTGAGCAGCGAGGCGAGATCGTAGGTGTCGGGCCCGAGCCGCGCGTCCTGGAAGTCGATGATGTAGAGCACGCCGCGGTTGGGCATCAGGTTGCGGCTGTGGTAGTCGCGGTGGCAGAGCACCCGCGGCTCGCCGGCCAGCTCTTCGACGATCGGCTTCCACTCGGCGCGGAGCGCCTCGCGCGTCGCCGCCGGCACCTCGAGGCCGCGGTACGCCTCGATGAAGTGCTTCACGAAGAACTCCAGCTCCCACGTGAGCTTCTCGACATCGAAGGCGAGCGTGTAGGGCGCGTAGCGGTCCGACGCCAACTCGGCGCCCCGGCGCTGCAGCAGCTCGATGAACCCCACGGCCTGCCGGTACAGGGCGGCATGCTCGCCGGGCGAGGCCGCGCCGAGGTGCGCCTGCATGGTCACGTCGCCCAGGTCCTGCAGGCGGAGCAGGCCGAGGTCTTCGGCGTGATCGAAGATGGCCGGCACCGGGAGCGGCACGCGGTCGAGCAGGTTCGCCACGTTGACGAACGACAGCGTCTCGTACCGGAACGGCGCCGCGTAGAGGGCCAGGACGGAGGTCGCGCCGGCCGGGTCGATCAGCCGGAAGTACCGCCGGTCGGACGCGTCTCCCGTGAGTGGGACGATGCGCGTGGCGTCCCGGTCGTAGCCCCGGCGGGCGAGGTAGGCGGCGATCGGGTCGGGAACGGGAACGGCTGCGGGGTGGGCGCTGAGGCTCATGGCACGGCTACTCGTCGATTGGGGTCAGGAGAAGATCGCCGGCGCGCTCGTCGCCGGGGCCGGCCGGGCACCGGTCGGCGGGGACCACCGCCTTCCGTTCCCACCTCGCCCCGTCGGGCACCCGGACGCCGTCGGCGACGATACAGGCGGTGAGCCGGGCGCGTCCGCCGACCGTCACATCGTCCCACAGAATCGAGCGGAGCACACGCGCCGACGGCGCGACCGCCGCGCGGGCGCCCGCCAGTGGCGACCCGGACCGGATCGCCTCGTCGGCGGCGGGTCCCGCCAGCGCCAGCGACGTCGCGAGGTAGTCGGCCGGCGTGCCGATGTCCCGGAACGAGGCGTCGGCGGCGACCGCGCGGATGCTTCCGGGACGGCGCGCGATGAGCGCCGGGTACCACGCGCCGATCGACTCGGCCGGCTGGTCGGCCGGCAGGTCCGCGAACGCCCGGGCCTCGGCCACCTGCACGCCGATGAAGTGCCACGAGCGCGCCCGGCTGCCGCGGCCGACGAACCCGGTGACGATCCCCTCGCCGTCCACCAGCACGCCGCCGTAGCGAGCGGGCTCGAGGTTCGGCGTGACGGCCAGCGTGACGAGGGCGCCCGAGGCCGCGTGACGATCGACGAGGGGGGCGAGGGGCAGGTCGGTCAGCGTGTCGCCGTTGACGACGAGGAAGCGGTCGGCGCCCAGGAGCGGCAGCGCGCGCCTCGGGCCGCCGGCCGAGCCGAGCACCGGGTTCTCCCATGAATAGCGTACGCGCACGCCGAGATCGGCTCCCTCCCCGACTGCCGCGCAGACGGTGTCGGGCAGGTGGTGCAGGTTCAGCACGGCGTCGGTCACGCCGTTCACCGACAGCCAGCGCAGGACGCGGCGCACCAGCGGCTCGCCGGCGACGGGGACGGCCGGCTTGGCGCGGACCGACGACAGCGGGCGCAGGCGCGTGCCGAGGCCGGCCGTGAGCAGCAGGGCGGGCGGCATCGGCCTAGTCGTCGAACACCATGTCGCGCGCGGCGGCGCCGGTGGCGGCGCAGTGCTGCGCGTAGAGGGCCCGGTACGAGTCGAGGACGTAGTCGGCCGGCCCCCGGCCGAGCGCGGCGGCGATCGCGATGATCGCCTCCTCGCCGCCCTCGACCTCCACGAAGGTGCCGATGGGCGTCTCGTCGAGGGCGATGACGGCGTCGAGCGCCCCGAACTCCTCGCGGTACTTCTGGTAGCGGAACCACACCGCGAAGCCGAGCCGCTCGAGGATCGACAGCATCGCCTCGCCGTCGCCGACCACCGTTTCGCGCTCCTCCCTGAGCTTGAACGGCGACGGCTGCACCGGTCCCTTGTAGGTGAGGATGCTCCGGCCCTGGTCCATGCGGACGCGCAGCACCGACCGCGCCGACCGCAGCCGCTCGTCGGGCGTGTCGAGCAGGCAGTCCTCCTGGAGGCGGCGGCCGCGGAGCAGCGTCGCCTTCGTGTCGAGGATCGCCGCGCGCGCCTCGGCCGCGCTGGCGAACCGCAGCTTGATCTCGCGCTCCAGCGTGCTCGTGCTCATCGTGTCTCCCCGGCTGCTAGGTCACGCGGCCGCCAAAGGATAGACCCTGCAGGCCGGCGGCGTCGACCCCCTTCGCGAAGATCGCGACCTTGTGCGTGCTGCCCATCCCGCCCGGCAGCAGCAGCGTCTTGAGCGCGAGCC
>JAJXZZ010000338.1 GCA_021779795.1 Acidobacteriota bacterium
GGCCCTGTGGTGGGTGTTCGTGCGCCGCGGGTCGTGGCGGCTGGCGGGCGCGGCGGCGGCCGGCGTCGCGGCCGCGGTGGCGGTCAACGTGGTCATCGACCACTGGCTGTACCAGGCGTGGGTGTTCACGCCCTGGCGCTACTTCGCCGTCAACGCGCTCGAGGGAAAGGCCTCGGGCTGGGGCACCTCGCCCTGGTGGATGGTGGGCGCGCCGTTCCTGGTGATGCTGCTGCCGCCGTTCAGCGTCGCGGGCGTCGCGCTGCTCGCCGCCGGGGCGTGGACCTGCCGCCGGCACGCGCTGACCTGGATGTTCGTGCCGTTCGTGGCCGCGCACGCCGTGGTGCCGCACAAGGAGCTGCGGTTCATGGCGCCGATGATCTTCGCGGTGGCGCCGCTCGTGGCCCTCTCGGCCGACCGGCTGCCGTCGCGGGTGGCGCGGTGGGTGGATTCGCCGCGGGCGGCCGGCCTGCGGACGGTGACGCGGCGATCGTTCCTGGGGCTGAACGCGGCGGCCCTGGCGGTCATGACGTTCCTGCCGCCGCTGCCGTCGTACCCGCTCGTCGACTACGTCTGGCACGCGGGCCGGACTGCCCCGGTCCGCGTGGTCGTCTTCCCGGACGCGGCGGCGCTGCACCAGCTGGGCGATTGGCCCCGGCTGCGATTCTACCGGCCGCGGTTCCCGGTGGATGTCGTGGTGCGCGGCGGGGAGGCGGCCGTGGCCGCGCTCGACGCGCCGCCGGGCACCCGCGTCTTCGTGCTGTACGCCGGCGTCGAGACGCCGGCGGTCCTGAAGGCGGCCGGCCTCCGGTGTCCGGCCGTCGCCGGGGCGCCGGCGCGCGGCCTGGCCGCCGCCGGCCTGTTCAGGCGGTTCCCCGACATCCGCGTGTGGACGCTCTGCGCGCCGAGCGGACCGCCGCGTCGTCGGTGACTTCTCGCTCCCTCTCCGCGGCCCTCGATTTCTCTCTCCGTGCTCCGACTTCTCTCCCCGTGCTCCGACTCCTCTTCCCGTCCTCCGACTCCTCTTCCCGTCCTCCGACTCCTCTTCCCGTCCTCCGACTCCCTAGAGCACGTCCGCCCAGCGCGGCGAGGCGGCGAAGGCGGCGTGGATCAGGCCGACGTGCGAGTAGGCCTGGGGGTAATTGCCCCAGAGGCGGGCCTCGCCCGGCGCGAAATCCTCGGACAGCAGGCCGAGCGGCGAGGCGGCCGCGAGCGAGCGTTCGAGCAGCGCGCGCGCCTCGTCGAGGCGGCCGAGGACGGCCAGGGCCTCGACCATCCAGAACGTGCAGAGGACGAAGGCGGTGGTCTGCGTGCCCAGGCCGTCCTCGGTGCGGTAGCGCTTCAGCCAGCCGCCGATCGCCAGGTCGGCCTGCACGGCCGCCACCGTCTGCCGGAGCCGCTCGTCGTCGGCGCGCAGGAAGCGGAGGCTGGCCGTCTGCAGCAGCGCGGCGTCGAGTTCGTCGCCGCCGTACGAGGCGGCGAGGCTGCTGCGGCGCTCGCTCCAGGCGCGCGCGAGGATGTCGGCGCGGATCCGGTCGGCCGCCGAGCGGAACCGGTCCGCCTGGTCGCGGCAGCAGTGGCCGGCCACCGCCGCCATGCGATCGACGCCCGCCCAGCACATCACGCTCGAGAAGGTCTGCGTCCGCGGGCTGGCGCGGATCTCCCAGATGCCGGCGTCGGGGGTCCCGGCGACGGCGGCCGCCTTGCGGGCGAGCCGCTGCAGCAGGTCGAGCGTGGCGGGGGAGCGCTCGGCGCCGAAGCGCTCGTCGAGGAAGACGGGCGACAGGGCGAGCACCATCTCGCCGAAGACGTCGTGCTGGCGCTGCGTGGCGGCGCCATTCCCGACGCGCACGGGCCCCTCGCCGTTGAACCCGGGCCAGTGATCGAGCGTGCGCTCCTCGAGGTCGCTCTCGGCGTCGATCCGGTAGAGCGGCGCGAGGTCGAGGTCGGGAGCCGAGCTGGCGACGTTGATGAGGTAGCGGACGAACTGCTCGCGCTCCTCGAAGTGCCCCAGCAGCCGGAAGGCCGAGAGGGAGTAGTAGGCGTCGCGCAGCCAGCAGTAGCGGTAGTCCCAGGTCCGGCCGGTGCCGGGGGCCTCGGGGATCGACGTCGTGAGGGCGGCCACGATGGCGCCCGTGTCCTCGAAGCAGTGGAGCTTGAGGGCGAGCGCCGAGCGGATCACCTCGCGCTGGAAGAGCGGCGGCACCTCGCACTCCATGATCCAGCGGCGCCAGTACCGCGCCGTCTCCTCGAAGAACCGCGAGCACAGGGCCGGCAGCGGCTCCTCGACCGGCGCGCCCCAGGTGAGCATCAGGTGGCGGCGCTCGGTCAGGGCGAACGGCCGCCCGGCCAGATAGGAGATCGGGATGTCGGTGGTCAGGCGGAAGTGCGCGGGGAACCCCTCGAAGGCGACGTGGTTCGATCCGGCCGTCTGGGCGGCGTGGCGCTTCGACCAGCCGAGCGTGGGGCGGCAGGCGACGCGGATCCGGGGCGTGCCGGCGATCGGCTCGACGATCCGGACGATCTGCGTCGGCCGGAACGTCCGGTCGTAGAGGACGAAGCGGGGGATGAAGTCGCGGACGCGGAACGACCCGCTCGGCGTCTCGAACGTGGTGTCGAGGATGTTGGTGTTGTCGAGGTACGCCTGGGTGCCGGCGCCCCCCTCGGCGGGCCCGACGAGGAACGACCCGCCGTCCCGCTCGTCGAGGAGCGTCGAGAAGACGGGCTCGGAGTCGAAGCGGGGCAGGCAGCACCAGACGATCGCGCCGGTGCGCTCGACGAGCGCCGAGCACTGGCAGTTGCCGATGAGGCCGAGGTCCCGGAGGCGCATGATCCGCACGATAGCAGAAAGTGATATGAGGTCAAAACAAATTGTGCTTTAATGAGGCGTCATGCGCGCCGCCCGCTTCATCGTCGTGCTCGTCGCCGGGCTGGCGCTCCTCACCTGGGGGGCGCTGGTCGTCGTCCAGCGGACCACCCGGGAGTGGTTCGAGCGCGACATCATGCTCCGGTCCGACCTGGCCGTCGCCGGCGCGCGCGAGGCGCTCGTCGCCCACTGGAACGCCGGGAACGCCGCGGGCCTGCGCGACACCCTGCAGGCCCTCGCGCGCGACGACCGGATCATGGGGGCCGCCGCCTGCAACGCCGACCTGACGCTGCTCGCCCAGGCCGGCACCTACCCCTCGGAGGTGGGCTGCCGCGTCCTTGGCCCCCACGTGCGCCCCTCGGCCGACGCCCCCGCCTCGGAATGGACCTCCTGGTCGGCCGAGGTGCCCCTGGCCTCCGGGACGATCCACGTGACGGCCGTGCCCGTCGTCTCCGACGACCGGGCCGAGGGCTTCGTCGTCCTCGTGCACGACATGTCGTTCGTCGAGCGCCGCGAGGCGACGACGCGGACGTTCCTGCTGCTCGGCTTCGCGCTGCTGTCGGTGGCCGCCAGCGTCGTGACCATCGTCGCCGCGCGCCTCTCGTCGCGCGGCTTCCGCAACGAGATGCGGCGGCTCCTCCGCGGCGAGCGGCCGCGCACCGAGTTCGTGCCGTTCCTGCGCGACGTCCGCGACCTGGTGGACCGCCTGGCGTCCGAGCGCGAGATGGAGGGGGCCGGCGGCCTCTGGACGCCGCAGCGCCTCAAGAACACCCTCAGCCGGTACCTCCACGGCGAGCGCGTCGTCATCGTCGCCAACCGCGAGCCGTACATCCACCAGCGCGACGCCGGCGGGGAGGTCCGCGTCACCCACCCGGCCAGCGGCCTGGTGACGGCGCTGGAGCCGGTCATGCGCGCCTGCTCCGGCGTGTGGATCGCGCACGGCAGCGGGTCGGCCGACCGCGACGTCGTCGACCGGCGCGACCACATCCGCGTGCCGCCGGGCGAGGAGTCGTACCTGCTCCGG
>JAJXZZ010000339.1 GCA_021779795.1 Acidobacteriota bacterium
CCTCGCGGCGGGCGTCACCCGCGCGCGCCCGGCGCGCCGCCCGACAGCGCGTCGAGCCGCCGGCAGAGCTCGTCCACCTGGCGGTCGGTTTCGGCGAACGTCCCGCCCGTGTCCACCACGTCGGCCGCGCGGCCGGCCTTCCAGGCGATGGGCCACTGCGCCGAGAGGCGGGCCCTGGCGTCCGCCTCGGTGACGCCGTCCCGGGCGACGACGCGGCGCACCTGCTCGTCGGGCGGGCACGCGGCCACCACGACGCGGTCGAAGTCCCTCTCGCGGCCCGTCTCGTAGAGCAGGGGGATGTCGGCCAGGCCCCACGGGGCGCCGTCGCGGGCGCAGGCGGACGCCCACGCCTCGATCCGGAGGTAGGCACGGGGATGCAGGATCGCCTCGAGGTCGGCCCGGGCGGCCGCGTCGCCGAAGATCAGCGCGCCGAGCGCCTTCCGGTCCACGCCCCCGCCCGCCGCGAGCATGCCCGCGCCGAAGCGGCGGGCGATCTCGGCGGCGACGTCGGCCGACGTCGCGAGCAGGTCGTGCACGACGGCGTCGGCGTCGACGGTCGGCACGCCGCGGGCGGCCACCCGCGCGAGGACGTAGCTCTTCCCCGTCGCGATGCCGCCGGTCAGCGCGACCCGGAGCACCGCGCCTCCGCCGCCTTCAGCGTGTTCGAGAGCAGCATGGCGATCGTGAGCGGGCCGACGCCGCCCGGCACCGGCGTCAGCGCGCCCGCGACCTCGGCCACGCCGGGGTGGACGTCGCCCACCAGGATCGAGCCGCGGCGCTCGAAGTCCTCGCGACGCCGGTGGCCCTCCGGGAAGATCCGCCGGACGAGGCCGGCGTCGGTCACGCGGTTGATCCCCACGTCGATGACGGTCGCGCCGGGCCGGACGAAGGCGGGCGTCACGAACGCCGGCCGCCCGATGGCCGCGACCAGGATGTCGGCCGACGCGCACACGCCCTGCAGGTCCCGCGTCCGCGAGTGGCAGAGCGTGACGGTCGCGTGGCGGTGCAGCAGCAGCAGCGCGACCGGCTTGCCCACGATGTCGCTGCGGCCGACGACCACCGCCCGCGCCCCCTCGATCGCGATGCCCGACCGGTCGAGCAGCTCGACGACGCCGAGCGGCGTGCACGCCACCAGCGAGGGGCGCTTCTGCACGAGCCGCCCCACGTTCTCGGGGTGGAAGCCGTCGACGTCCTTCCGCGGGTCGATCGCGTCGAACACCACCTGCTCGGCCTCCGGGCCGAGCGCGGCCGGCAGCGGGGACTGGACCAGGATCCCGTCGCAGTCCGGCCGGGCGTTCAGGTCCCTCACGACCGCGAGGACCTCGTCGAGGCGGGCCGTCTCCGGCAGGCGGAACAGGTCGGCGCGCAGCCCCGACTCGCCCGCCGACTTCAGCTTGTTGCGGACGTAGATCTCCGACGCCGGGTCCTCGCCGACGAGCACGATCCCGAGGGCGGGCGCGCGGCCCTCGGCGGCGGCGAACGCGTCGATCCGGGGCCGGAGATCCTGGCGAATCTGGTTGGCGACGGCGACGCCGTCGAGCAGGCGTGCAGGCATGCCGTTCATTGTGACGGGTCCGGCCGCCAAACTCAACGGCCCGGCCCCGGCCGGCGCCGCGTCAGACGGCCTCGGCCAGCGTCCGCCCGCCGCGCGGCGCCGCCATGAACCGGTTCATGAAGGCGGTGCTGAGCCGCCCGTTGACGAAGTCGGCCTCCGCGAGGATCTTCAGGTGCAGCGGCACGTTGGTCTTGATCCCCTCGATGACGGTCATCTCGAGCGTCCGCCGCATCCTCGCGATGGCCTCCTGCCGGTCGCGCCCGTGCGCCATCACCTTGGCGATCATCGAGTCGTAGTAGGGCGACACCAGGCACTCGGAGTGGGCGGCCGTGTCCACGCGGATGCCCGGGCCGCCCGGCAGCGCGAACACGTGCACCGTGCCCGGCGACGGGGCGAACGTGTCGGGGTCCTCGGCGTTGATCCGGCACTCGATCGCGTGGCCGCTGAAGGTCACCTCGCTCTGCTTGAACGACAGCCGCTCGCCGGCCGCGACCCGGATCTGCTCCTTCACGATGTCCACGCCCGTCACCAGCTCGGTCACGCCGTGCTCGACCTGGAGCCGGGTGTTGGCCTCCATGAAGTAGAACTTCCCGTCGGCGTCGAGCAGGAACTCGAACGTCCCCGCGTTGGCGTACTGCACGGCCTTCGCCGCGTCGACGACGATCCCGCCCATCTTGCGCCGCAGCTTGTCGCTGAGCGCCGGGGACGGCGACTCCTCGATCAGCTTCTGGTGGCGCCGCTGGATCGAGCACTCGCGCTCGCCGAGGTGCACCACGTTGCCGTGGTGGTCGCCGAGGATCTGGAACTCGATGTGGCGCGGCGAGTCGACGTACTTCTCGAGGTAGACGTCCTTGACGCCGAACGCCGCCTCGGCCTCGCGCTGCGCCGTCTTGAACGCCTGGCCGAAGTCCGACGGCCCCGTCGCCACGCGCATCCCCCGGCCGCCGCCGCCCGCCGTCGCCTTGATGAGCACCGGGTAGCCGATGTCCTTGGCGATCTTGAGCGCCTTCTCCTCGCTGTCGACGATCCCCTCGCTGCCCGGCAGCACGGGCACGCCCGCCTTCTTCATCACCCGCCGGGCGCGGGCCTTGTCGCCCATCAGCCGGATCACCCGCGGGTCGGGGCCGATGAACTTGATGTGGCACGCCTCGCACACCTCGGCGAGGTACGCGCTCTCGGAGAGGAACCCGTAGCCCGGGTGGATCGCGTCGGCGCCGGTCACCTCCGCCGCGCTGATGACGGCCGGCACGTTCAGGTAGCTCTGCGCGGCCCTGGCCGGCCCGATGCACACGTCCTCGTCGGCGAAGCGGACGTGCAGGCAGTTCTCGTCGGCCTCCGAATAGACGGCCACCGTCTTGATGCCCAGCTCGCGGCAGGCGTGGATCACCCGGAGGGCGATCTCCCCGCGGTTGGCGATCAGGATCTTCTTGAACACAGGCAGACGCTCCCTGGCCGCTAGCGCTTGATGGCGAAGAGCCGCTCGCCGTACTGCACCGGCTGCTCGTTCTCCACGAACACCTTGACGACCGTGCCCTCGTACTCCGAGTCGATGTTGTTCATCATCTTCATCGCTTCGATGATGCACAGCGTCTGCCCGCGCTTCACGCGGTCGCCCGGCTGGACGAACGGCGGCGCGTTGGGCTCGGGCGCCCGGTAGAAGGTACCCACGATCGGCGACTTCACGATCGCCAGCTCGACATCCACGTCGAGCTCGGCCGGCGGCGCGGCGACCGGAACCGGGGCCGGGACGGCGGGCGCGGGCGCCGCCGCGGGACTCGCCGGCGCGAGCGCCGGCTGCACCACGACCTGGGCCCCCTTGCGGAAGCGCAGCTTGAAGCCCTCGGCCTCGAGCTCGAGTTCGCTGAGGTCGTGGCCGCACGCCAGGTCCAGGATCTGCTTCAGTTGATCGACGTTGATCATCGGTACTCCACCTCGTCCTCCCGGCACCCCGGGGACGAGGCTCGTGTGGTTCGGCGCGAACCTGAAGCGCCTATCGTATCAAAACCTGGCGCCGAGGTCGCGGCTCAGCGGATTTCAGCCCTGTCGAGGGGGATGCGATCGCGCGGATCGTCCGGGGAAAAGGCCTGGGGGGAGATGCCTAGCCCTGCCGTTCGCGGTCGGCCAGGATCGCGTCGAGCCATCGCTCGAGCGCCTCGGCCTGCCGGGAGGCCACCTGCGCGGATTCGGGCGGGCCGTCGCTTCCGCCGTCCCCGGGCACGCCTGGAGCGGCGGCTTCGCCGGGCCCGGCGGCCGGCGGCTGGTCCGGGAGCCCCGGCTCGGCGGCGGCCGGCAGCGCGCCTCGGAGACGTCCGACGT
>JAJXZZ010000340.1 GCA_021779795.1 Acidobacteriota bacterium
CGCGCGAGCCGCGCGCGGCCTCGCCGAAGCGGCCGCGCCGGCCCGCCGCGCGGGCGCGGGGCGCGCGATCGACAACGGGCAGCCAGGAACGCCACGCCCGGGCCGGCGGCCGGGCGAAGGCGCGGGGAGCAGACCGATGATCGGGGTAGTCGTCGTCACGCACGGGCAGCTGGCCACCGAGCTGGTCAACGCGGCCGAGACGATCGTGGGCGACCTGCCGCAGTTCGCGGCCGTGTCGATCGGCTGGCACGACGACGTGGACGACGCGCGCGAGGAGATCCGGCAGGCGATCGCCAGGGTCCAGGGGGCCGACGGCGCGCTGATCCTGACCGACATGTTCGGCGGGACGCCGGCCAACCTGGGCCTCACGTTCCTCGAGGCCGACCGCGTGGAGGTCATCACGGGCGTCAACCTGCCCATGCTGATCAAGCTCGCCGGGGCGCAGAAGGCCTCGAACCTGCTCGGCGTCGCGCGCGAGATGCGCGAGCACGGCCGCAACGCCATCTGGGTCGCCTCCGACCTGCTCGGGGCGGAGACGAAGTCGGAAGGGTAAGGGAGCGTCCCCATGGTGTCCCGCACCGTCACCATCCGCAACCAGCTCGGCATGCACGCCCGCGCCGCCGCGCGGTTCGTGCACACGGCCGGCGCCTTCCAGGCGCGCGTGCGCGTGGCGCGCGGCAGCCGCGTGATGGACGGGAAGAGCATCATGGGCGTCCTGCTGCTCGCCGCCGCCCGCGGCACCGAGATCGTCATCAGCGCCGACGGCGCCGACGAGGCCGCGGCCCTCGACGCGCTCTGCCAGCTGGTCGAGTCCGGGTTCGGTGAGGAGCCGTGCACCGCCTGACCGGCATCGGGGCGTCGCCGGGGGTGGCGGTGGGCCGCGCGGTGCTGCTGATGCAGAGCCCGCTGGTGCTCCGCTTTCCCATCCAGCCCGGGCAGGTCCCGGGCGAGCTCGCGCGCCTCGACGACGCCTGCGAGCGGTCGCGCCAGGAGATCCGCGACATCAAGGCCCGCGTCGCGCGCGGCGCCGCGTCCGACCTCGGCTACCTGTTCGAGGCCCAGCTGCTGATGATCGACGACCCGATGCTCGCGGCGCGGGCGCGGGAGCTGGTGTCGGGCGAGCTGGTCAACGCCGAGTGGGCGGTGCAGCAGGCGTTCGAGGAGCTGTCGAGCGTCTTCGCCGCCGTCGAGGACCCCTACCTCCACGAGCGGCGCGGCGACGTGGCCGACGTGGCGGGCCGGCTGCGCATGAACCTGGGCCGCGCGCGCGGGCGCGGCGTCCATCTCTTCAGGGACGTCGAGGAGGGATCGGTGCTCGTCGCCGACGAGCTGACGCCCTCGATGGCCGCCCAGGTGGACTGGCGGAAGATCCTCGGCTTCGCGAGCGACGCGGGCAGCCCCACGCATCACACCGCCATCCTCGCCCGCTCGCTGCACGTGCCGGCCGTCGTCGGGCTCGGGTCGGCCAGCCGGTCGGTCCCCCCGGGCGCCCTCGTCGTCATCGACGGGGCGAGCGGCGAGGTGCTCGTCGATCCGCCGGAGGACCTCCTCGCGGAGGCGCGGCGGCGCGTCACGGCGCGGCCGCGGCCCGGCTGGGAGCCGCCGGTGCCGCTGCGCGACACCGCCCTCACGGCCGACGGCGTCCCGGTCGCCCTCGAGGCGAACATCGAGCTGCCCGACGACGCGGCCGCGGCGAGGTCGGCGGGGGCGACGGGCATCGGCCTCTACCGCTCCGAGTTCCTGCTGGCCATGACGCCGGCCTCGGCGGTCACCGAGGACGCCCAGTTCGCCGCCTACCGCGCCCTGGCGGAGGCGATGGCGCCGGGGCCGGTGACCGTCCGGACCTTCGACCTCGACGACAGCCAGGTGCGGTCGTGGGAGGCGGGGGCGGCCGAGCCGTTCGACGCCCGCGTCACGGCGGGAACGAGCGGCGCGCTCGGCCTGCGCGCGGTCCGCCTGAGCCCGGCGATGCCCGAGGTGTTCAAGGCGCAGCTGCGCGCCCTGCTGCGGGCGAGCCGCCACGGCCGGCTCCGGATCATGTTCCCGTTCGTCTCGGGCGTCGAGCAGCTGCGCGAGGCCAAGGCGGCGCTGCGCGAAGCGGCCGCCGAGCTGGAGGCGCGGGGCGAGCGGGTGCCCCCGCTGCCGCCGATCGGCGTCATGATCGAAATCCCCTCGGCGGCCGTCACCGCGGACCTGCTGGCCCGCGAGGCCGACTTCTTCAGCATCGGCACCAACGACCTGATCCAGTTCTCGCTGGCCGTCGACCGCACCGACGCCCGGGTCTCCCGGCTGTTCGAGCCGCTGCACCCGGCCGTCCTGCGGACGCTCCGTCTCATCATCCGCGCCGCCTCCCGGCGCCGGCTGCCGGTCTCCCTGTGCGGCGAGATGGCGGCGGACCCCGACCTCCTTCCGCTGCTGGTCGGGCTCGGCCTGACCAGCTTCAGCATGAGCCCGACCGCGATCCCGGGCGCGCGGGCGGTGGTGGAGCGGCTCGACACGGCCGCGGCCCGGCGGCTCGCGTCGCGGGCCATGCGGCAGGCCACCGTCGCCGACGTGGCGCGATGCCTGGCGCGCCGTCGCGCGCGCCCGAACGGGACCACGCGCCAGCCGGCGGCGGACACAGGAGGCACGAGTGGATCACGCTGACTACGTGAAGGTGGAGAAGCCCTGGGGGTACGAGCTGCACTGGGCGCAGACCGATCGCTACGTGGGCAAGGTCCTGCACGTCAACGCGGGGCACGCCCTGTCGCTGCAGTACCACAACCGCAAGGAGGAGACGATCCTGCTCTGGGCGGGGCGCCTGCTGTTCGAGATCGAGCGGAACGGGTCGCTGGCGCGCCTGGAGATGACGCCCGGCGACCGCGTGCACGTCCCGCCCGGGACGGTGCACCGGATGACGGCGCTCGACGACTGCGAGATCTTCGAGGTCTCGACGCCGGAACTCGACGACGTCGTGCGGCTGGAGGATCGCTACGGGAGGGAAGGGACGGACGCACCGTAAAAAGGGCTCAAGGCTCAAGGGGCTCGAGGCCCTGAGCCGCTTGAGCCCTGAGCCTTGAGCCCTGAGCCTTCTTCTCAGAAGGGCACTTCGTCGTCGCCCGGCATCGCCACCGGCGGCTCGCCGCCGCTCTCGCGGCCCGACTCCTCGCGGTCCGCGTTCTCGCGCCGCGCGCCGCCGCCCGCGCTGCCGAGCAGCACCACGCGGTTGGCGATCACCTCCGTCGTCGTCCGCTTGTTGCCCTCCTTGTCGTCCCACGACCGCGTGCGCAGCCGCCCCTCGACGTAGATCTGCTTTCCCTTGCGGAGGTACTCGGCGACCGACTCCGCCTGCTTGCCCATCAGCGAGACGCGGTGCCACTCGGTCTCCTCGCGTCGCTGGCCTTCCTTGTCCTTGAAGACCTCGGTCGTCGCCAGGCTGAAGTTGGCGACCGGCGTGCCGCCGCCGGTGTAGCGAAGTTCGGCGTCCCGGCCGAGGTTGCCGACGAGGATCACGCGGTTCACGGTACCCATGCACACGTCCTTTCCGGTGTCGAATCCGATCGAAGCGTCAGGCGGCGGGCGCGGGTTCCCGCCGGATCAGCTGGTCGAGCCGCTGCCTGGCCAGGCGCCCCGCGTCCGAGTTGGGGAAGTTCTTCACCACGTACTCCCAGCTCTCCTTCGCGCGGTCGACCAGGCCGAGCGCGTTGTAGGCCATCCCGCGCTTGAAGTACATGTCGGGAATCCGCTGGCTGTGGGGATAGTCGGCGATGCCGCGGTCGTAGGCGGCGGCGGCCTCCCTGAACTGGCCCTGCTGGTAGTAGCACTCGCCGATGAAGTACTGCGCGTCGCCCGCCTGCTCGGATCGGCTGTAGGTGCGGATGAAGTT
>JAJXZZ010000341.1 GCA_021779795.1 Acidobacteriota bacterium
CGCTGGGCGTCGGCGGCGTCGGCCTCGGCGGCCGCCTCGGCGTGCGCCGACTCGCGCAGGCCGCGGCCGCTGACGATCGCGTCGGCGAGCCGCGAGGCGAAGAGCCGGATGGCGCGCAGGGCGTCGTCGTTGCCGGGGATGACGTAGTCGACTTCGTCGGGGTCGCTGTTGGTGTCGACCACGCCGATGACCGGGATCTTCAGCTTCCGGGCCTCGTCGACGGCGATCTTCTCCTTGTGGGTGTCCACCACGAAGATCGCGTCCGGCAGCTTCGCCATCAGGCGGATGCCGTCGAGGTTCTTCTGAAGCTTCCGCTTCTCCTTCTCGATGCGCGCGACTTCCTTCTTCGAGAGGGTGTCGTAGCGCCCGTCGACGGCCATCGCCTCGAGCTCGCGCAGCCGGGCGAGGCTGCGCTGGATGGTCGAGAAGTTGGTCAGGAGGCCGCCGAGCCAGCGCTGGTTGACGAAGAACATGCCGCTGCGCTGCGCCTCTTCGGCGATCGCGTCCTGCGCCTGCCGCTTCGTGCCGACGAACAGGACCGTGCCCCCCTCGGCCGCGAGGCGCGAGACGAACTCCTCGGCCTCGCGGAACAGCTTCGCCGTCTTCCCGAGGTCGATGATGTAGATGCCGTTCCGTTCACCGAAGATGAACTCCTTCATCTTCGGGTTCCAGCGTTTGGTCTGGTGGCCGAAGTGAACCCCTGCCTCCAGCAGTTCTTTCATCGCGATCCCGGACAAGCTTCCTCCACCTTCGGTCAAAAAGAGACAGTTAACGTTTGCTGAACTGGAAGCGCTTGCGCGCGCCAGCCATGCCGTACTTCTTGCGCTCCTTGGCGCGCGCATCGCGGGTCAGGAGCCCTTCCTTCTTCAGCCGCCCCCGCAGCTCGGCGTTGTACTCGCAGAGCGCCCGGGCGATGCCGAGGCGGATGGCGCCGGCCTGCCCGGCCACGCCGCCGCCGGCCACCGTGGCCAGGATGTCGAACTTGTCGGCCGTCTCGGTGAGCAGGAGGGGCTGGCGGACCTGAACGCGGAGCGCCTCGGTGGGGAAGAAATCGTCGAACTGCCGGCGGTTGACGCTGATGCCGCCCTTGCCGGGCCGCAGGAACACTCGCGCGGCCGAGGTCTTGCGCCGGCCGGTGCCGTAATACTGGATGACTGACACGTTAGGCTACCTTGAACTGGGTTGGCTTCTGTGCGGCGTGCGGATGATCCGCGCCGCGGTAGACCTTCAGCTTGCGATACATGGCGTCGCCGAGCTTCGACTTCGGCAGCATGCCCCGAATCGCCTCTTCGACCATGCGGATCGGGCTCTTCTGCCGGACGTCCTTCGCGCGCTCTTCGCGGAGGCCACCCTCGTAGCCGCTGTGATACCGGTAGAGCTTCTGCTCTTCCTTGCGGCCCGTGAGCCGGACCGACGCCGCGTTGATCACGATCACGTGGTCGCCGGTGTCCAGGAAGGGGGTGTAGGAGGCCTTGTGCTTGCCCTGGAGGAGCCGCGCTGCCACCGACGCCACCCGCCCGAGCACCTGGTCTCCGGCGTCAATCACGTGCCACTGTCTCTCAATCTTGTCCGCACTCGGCGTAAACGTCCGCATCGCACCGTTCCCTGTGGGGTGTTCTTGAAACGACGGCAAACCCAAATGATAGCGGCTCGAGCGTGGGCTGTCAAGCGTCGAAGGAATCTGAAACAACTCGTGTCCAATCATGATACAGTCTCGCCAACCATGCGGGGCGCCGGGGGGCGCAACCCGGTTTGAACCGGGTTGCGCGGGGCCGTTGCCCCCGGCCGGACGCCGCGGCCGGGGGGCCTTCGGCAGGCCGGACCGGGGCCGCCTGGCCCCGGGCGTTCGGGCGCGCGGACGTGCGAAACCGTGTGATCGACTAACGGAACCGTGATCGCCGGGACGGGGCCCTGGCACATACCGCCCGGCGCCGGGCCGCCGGGGATTGCAGTTTTCGTAAGGAATTGAAGCCGGAACCCGGAAAACCCGCCGGATGCCGCGTTGGCATCGAGATTGCGCTGCCAGGGGGCTGACCGGCCGCCCGCCTGTGGCCGGCCCGAACGAAGAGGTCATGGCGTGTTTGGCAGACACAAACCTGTCGTAGGGCTCGACATCGGGTCGAGCGCCGTCAAGGCGGTGGAGCTCCGCCCCGCCGGCCGGACGTTCAAGGTCGTCGGCTTCGGCATCGAGCCGATTCCCGGCGACACCATCGTCGACGGGGCGATCATCGACGCCGCCGCCGTTACCGGCGCGATCGACCGGCTGTTCGAGACGACTCGGATCAAGACCCGGGAGGTCGTTTCCTCGCTCTCCGGCAACTCGGTGATCGTCAAGAAGATCACGCTGCCGGTGATGAGCGAGGCCGAGCTGTCCGAGTCGATCCAGTGGGAGGCCGAGCAGTACATCCCCTTCGACATCCAGGACGTGAATCTGGACTACCAGATCTTGTCGACCTCTCCGGGCGGCAAGGGGAACATGGACGTCCTGCTCGTCGCCGCCAAGAAGGACAAGATCACCGACTACACCGACGTCATCAGGCAGTCCGGGCGGACGCCGGTCGTGGTGGACGTCGACGGGTTCGCCGTCCAGAACGTCTACGAGGCGAACTACGACGCCGAGCCCGGCGCGGTCGTGGCGCTGCTCAACGCGGGCGCGAGCGGCGTCAACATGAACATCGTCTCGGGCGGGCAGTCGCTGTTCACGCGCGACATCTCGATGGGCGGCAACGCCTTCACCGAGGCGATCCAGAAGGAGCTGGGGCTCTCGTTCGACCGGGCCGAGCGCGCCAAGAAGGGCGAGGCCGTGGACGGCGTCGAGGCCGCCGACGTCGGCCCGATCCTCCGCACGGTGACCGAGAACCTGCTGCTCGAGATCCAGAAGACGCTCGACTTCTTCAAGGCGACGGCCGGGTCCGACCGGATCGACCGCGTGCTGGTCAGCGGCGGCACCTCCCGCGTGGACGGGCTGCTCGAGCGCCTGGCCGACCGCTTCGGCGCCCCGGTGGACCTGCTCGACCCGTTCCGCCGGATCGAGATCGACGCGCCCCGCTTCGGGTTCGACCGCGTCGAGGACGTGGCTTCGACGTCAGCCGTGGCCGTGGGCCTGGCACTCAGACGGGCAGGCGACCGATGATTCGCATCAACCTGATCGCCGCCGAACGCGACCGGACCAAGCGCCGCGGCTTCGGCCCCGACGCCGCGCAGCAGAAGGTGACGCTCGCCTGCGGGCTGATCCTCGTGCTGACCGCGCTCGCCGTCGGTTCGTGGTACTGGTCTCTCAGGCTGCAGAGCCGCCGCATCGAGACGGCCATCGTGACGAGCCAGCAGGAGACGGCCCGCCTGCGCACCATCATCCAGCAGGTGCAGGCGTTCGAGGCCCGCCGCTCGCAGCTGCAGCTGCGCGTCAGCCTGATCGAGGAGCTGCGCCAGGGCCGGGACGCCCCGGTCCGCATGCTCGACGCGCTCACCCGCGCCGTGCCGAACCTGCTGTGGCTGAGCGAGGTCAAGCAGCAGGGGGCCGAGCTGACGATCACCGGGGAGTGCCTGTCGCTGACCGCCCTCTCGGACTTCGCCGACAACCTGAAGGCGAGCGGGTACTTCAACCCGGTCGAGATCATCGAGAGCCAGGCGGACAGCGGCCAGAAGGCCGGCGGCCCGATCGTCAACAAGTTCACGCTCAAGGCGACGTTCGCCATGCCGGGGAGCGCCCCGGCCACGCCGGGAGCCGCGGCTCCCGGCGCGCCCGGAGCCAGGTGACGGCGGCCCGGCGCGCCCGCGCGATCGGCGCGGCGGCGGGCCGGCCCCCAAGGAGAAGAGGGAAGACGTGGCTGGATCACTGACCAAGCTGCCGTGGTACGGACAGG
>JAJXZZ010000342.1 GCA_021779795.1 Acidobacteriota bacterium
CGCCGGGGCCGCGCCGCGGCGGAAGCCGGGCGCGCGAGGGGCCGCCGCGCGGCGGCCGACGTCATGACGCGCGAGCGCTTCCGCCAGCTCGTCGCCGAGGCCATCGACACGATCCCGGCGCGCTTTCGCCGCGAGCTGCGCAACATCGCGATCGTCGTCGAGGACCGGCCTTCGGAGGACCTCCTCGAGGAGATGGAGATCGAGCCGCCGGGGCTGCTGCTCGGGCTGTACCAGGGGACGCCGCTCACCGAGCGCCGCTGGGACCACGGCAACGTCCTGCCGGACCGGATCGCGATCTACCAGGAGCCGATCGAGGACATCTCGGAGACCGAGGAGGACGTGGTCACCGAGATCGGCGAGACGCTCATCCACGAGATCGGCCACTACTTCGGCCTGAGCGAGGACGAGCTCGAGGAGATCGAGGATCGCTACTGGCACGCCCGCGGCGGCGAGTCGGACGACGCCGACCGCGACGACGACGCGGACGAGGGGAACGGGCGGGACCGATGAGAGCCCGCAAGCGTTTCGGCCAGCACTTCCTGGAGCCGGAGTGGGTCGGCCGCGTCGTGGAGGCGATCGCGCCCGCGCCGGCCGACACCTTCGTCGAGATCGGCCCCGGCCACGGCGCCCTCACCTTCGCGCTGGCGCCGAAGGTCCGGCGCCTGGTGGCCGTCGAGATCGACCGCGACCTGGCGCCGCGCCTGGCCGAACGCGTGCCAGCCAACGTCACTGTCGTGCGCGCCGACTTCCTGCACGCCCCGCTCGGCGCGGTGCTGGGCGAGGGCGGCGTGACGCGGATCGCGGGCAACCTGCCGTACAACATCTCGACGCCCATCCTCGCCCGGCTGCTGGAGATCTCCGGCCACGGCACCGCCGTCGCGGACGCGACGGTGATGCTGCAGCGCGAGGTGGCCGAGCGCCTCGCGGCCGCCCCCGGATCGACCGACTGGGGGGTGCTGTCGGCCTGCCAGCAGCTGCGCGCGCGCGTCGAGCGGCTCCTCACGCTGCCGCCGGGCGCGTTCAGGCCGGCGCCGCGCGTCCACTCGGCGGTGGTCCGCCTGACCTACCACCCGCCGGATCCCCAGGTTCGCGACGCGGCCCTGTTCGACCAGATGGTCCGGTCGATCTTCCTCCAGCGCCGAAAGATGCTGACCAACGCGCTGGCGGCGTTCGCCGCCGGGCACGGGCGGGACGCGGGCGCGGCCCTGGGGGCTGCGGGGATCGACGGCCGGCGCCGCCCCGAGACGCTCGACCTGGCCGAGCTCGGTCGTCTCGCCGACGTTTTCGCTTCAGCCTAACTGCCACCTGTGCTATAGTTTCGCCTGATTTCCAGTCCTCCGCGGCCATCCCAGCGGCCACGGGTGCAGGGTTCGGACGGCGCCCGCCGTCCGCCTTGCCAACGCGAGGTCGGAGACCCCGTGAGAGGGTCCGCACGCCGGCCACCTTGGCGAGTGGCCGCGCCGCGCATCGCCGGCTGGGTTCATTCGCGCCAATACTGCTCATGGGTCGGCTCCTATGACGCTTGCCGTGCCCGGCGCTTCGTCCGCACCCGCGCTCGAGATCGTGCCGCTCGGCGGGCTGGGCGAGTTCGGCATGAACATGATGGCCGTGTCGTTTGGCGACACGCTCGTCCTGGTCGATGCCGGCGTCATGTTCCCCGACCCCGAGCTGCCCGGCGTGGACCAGGTGATCCCGGACCTGGCCTACCTCGAGCAGCGGGCCGGCGGGGCCGCGGCGCTGGTGCTGACGCACGGCCACGAGGATCACATCGGCGCCATCGCGCACGTGCTGCCGTTCGTGCGCGGGCCGGTCTACGGGTCGCCGCTGACGCTGGCGCTCGCGAAGGCGAAGCTCGAGCGCCGCGGCGTCGAGGCGGGCGACCGGCTCGTCGCTGTCAAGCCGGGCGAGCGCGTTCAGGCGGGCGATCTCGAGATCGAGTTCATCCGGGTGACGCACAGCATCCCCGACGCGCTGGCGCTGGCGATCCGGACCCCGGTCGGCACGGTCGTGCACACGGGGGACTTCAAGATCGACCAGACGCCGCTCGACGGCGGGCACTTCGACTTCCAGCGGTTCGCCGCGCTTGGGGCCGAGGGGGTGCTCGTGCTGCTCTCCGACAGCACGAACGTCGAGCGGCCCGGCTTCACCGGGTCGGAGTACGACGTCGTCGAGGCGTTCGAGGAGCTGTTCGCGAGCACGCGCGGCCGGCTGGTGGTGACGGCGTTCGCGACGAGCATCTACCGGATGCAGATCCTCGCGAACCTGGCCGCGGAGTTCGGACGGAAGCTGGCCTTCGTGGGGCGCGGGATGATCGAGCACGCGCAGGTGGCGCAGGACCTCGGCTACCTCAGCGTGCCGCCGGGGATCCTCATCCGCGAGGCGGACGTCCGCGGCTACGCGCCGCGCGAGGTGCTGTGCGTGACGACGGGGAGCCAGGGCGAGCCGCTGGCGGCGCTCTCGCGGATCGCCGTCGCCACCCACCGCCACGTCGCCGTGGAGCCGGGCGACCGCGTCGTGTTCTCGGCGAGGGCGATCCCGGGGAACGAGCGCGCGATCAACCGCGTGGTGAACCATCTCGCGCGCCGCGGGGCCGAGGTGGTGACGGCCGCGGACCGCCGCGTCCACGTGTCGGGGCACGGGAGCGCGGAGGAGCTGAAGCTGATGCTCTCGCTCGTGCGGCCGCGGTACTTCGTGCCCATCCACGGCGAGTTCCGGCAGCGCTCGCACTACGCGCGGCTGGCCGCCCGCCTGGCGGCGGGCGCCTCGCAGACGACGACGGTGATGGCCGAGGACGGCGACGTGCTCCGGTTCGACGGGGCGTCGGGGGGCGTGGCCGGCCGCGTGCAGGCGGGCCGGGTGCTCATCGACGGGTCGGGCACGGGCGAGGTGGACGACGAGGTGCTGCGCGATCGGCGCCACCTGGCCGAGGACGGGCTGATCGTGCCGGTCATCACGATCGACAAGCAGACGGGCCTGGTCGTGGGCCGCCCCGACGTCATCACGCGGGGGCTGGTCCTCGACCCGAGCGCCGACGAACTGCTCGCCGACGCGGCCCGCATCATCAGCGAAGCCCTCGCCGAGACGAGCGACGAGGAGCGGACCGATCGCGGGCTGGTCACCGAGAAGATTCGGGTGGAACTCCGCCGCTGCTTCAAGAAGCGCGCGGGGCGGCGGCCGCTGGTGCTGCCGGTCATCATGGAGATATAGGCCTTGGCTGCTGGTTCGACACTCCCGCGGCGCGTGAGCGAGTTCCTGGGCGTCATCCTGTTCGTGACGGCGCTCATCTGGCTGATCGCGCTGGTCACCTACGACCCGGCCGACCCGGTGTGGTTCTTCAAGGCCGGCGCGCACGTGGCGCCGGCCAACTTCATCGGGCGCGTCGGCGCGTTCCTCGCCGAGCTGTCCTACCAGCTGTGCGGGTACACCGCCTACCTCGTGCCGATCGGCCTGGGGATCCTCGGCTGGAGCCTGTTCTGGTGCCGGCCGATCGACGCCATCTACACGAAGCTCGTGGGGGCGGCGCTCCTGTTCGGCTGCCTGAGCGCGCTGCTGACGCTCGCGCTGGGCAAGGTGAGCTTCGCCAGCGGCGCGGGCGGCTACCTCGGCGTGGCGCTCGCGGCGCGCTTGGTCGACGCCCTCAACCGGACCGGCTCGATCATCGTCATCCTGACGCTGCTGCTGCTGTCGATCATCCTCACGACGCAGTTCTCGTTCGGCCGGCTGTTCTCGTCGGCCGCGGGCGAGGCGACCGCCCGGTGGAGCGGCTTCGCCGCGCGGCTGCGGGAGCGGCGCGAGGCCAGACGCAAGGAGAAGCAGCGGCAGGAGATCGTCAGGAAGCACACGGCGCGCAATCCCGAGG
>JAJXZZ010000343.1 GCA_021779795.1 Acidobacteriota bacterium
ACGGCAGGCCCTGCAGCAGGCGCGTCACCGCGCCCAGCGCTCGCCGGCGCCTGGCGGGCACCGTGAACAGCAGCTCGTAATCCTCTCCGCCCGTCATCGCCGCGTCCAGGGGATCGCGGGTCTCGTGCCCCTCGATGATGCGGCGCGCCGCATCGGGCACCGGCACCGCGTCGCCGTCGATCTCGGCGCCGACCCCGCTGGCCCTCGCCACCTGGCTCACCGCGTCCGCCAGCCCGTCGCTCAGATCGACGCACGCCGACGCCACGCGGTTCCGCGCCAGCAGCAGCCCCAGGCGGACGCGCGGGTCGGGGCGGAGGAACCGCTCCAGGCACTCGCCGGCATCGACCGGCTCCGCCGCGGGCGCGCGACTGGCCAGGAACCCGGCGTACGCCGCGCCGACCGAGCCGCTCACGTAGATCCCGTCGCCCGGCCTGGCGCCGCCGCGCGACAGGCTCCGCCGCGGCCGCACCGATCCGATGGCCGTCACGTCCACGATGACCGGGCCGGGCGAGCGGGCGATGTTGCCGCCCACCAGGGCCACGCCGTAGCGGTCGGCCAGCGCCATGAAGCCCGCCACCATCCCGTCGAAGTCCTCGACCGGCAGCGACCCGGGCAGCACGAGCGACAGCAGGGCGGCGCGGGGCTCGGCGCCCATCGCCGCCAGGTCGCTCAGGTTGACGGCCAGCGCCTTGTGGCCGATGGCCGCGGGGGGCACCGAGACGCGATCGAAGTGGACGCCTTCGACGAGCGCGTCGGTGGTCACCACGTCGGCCGCGTTGCGCGCCGGTTCGATGACGGCCGCGTCGTCGCCGATGCCCACGCGGACGAACGCCGGGGCGGCCGGCACGCGCGCGGCGAGCCGGTCGATGACGGCGCGCTCCCCGAGGTCCGCGACGGTCTGGCCGGGCGGCGTCGTCATGCGGCTACTTCGCGTACTCGACGGCCCGGGTTTCGCGGATCACCGTGACCTTGATCTGGCCGGGGTACTCGAGTTCGCTCTCGATGCGCCGGGCGATGTCCTTCGACAGCCAGACGGCCTCCTCGTCGGAGATCTTCTCGCTCTCGACCAGGATCCGGATCTCGCGGCCCGCCTGGAGGGCGAACGACTTGGAGACGCCCTTGAACGAGTCGGCGATCCCCTCGAGGCGCTCGAGCCGCTTGACGTAGGACTCGAGGATGTCGCGCCGCGCGCCGGGGCGGGCCGCCGACACGGCGTCGGCCGCCTGCACGAGCATCGCCTCGAGCGACGGCCAGTCGATGTCCATGTGGTGCGCGGCCACCGCCTGCAGCACGGCCTCGCTCTCGCGGTGGCGGCGCAGGAACTCGACGCCGATCTCGAGGTGCGTCCCCTGCATCTCGCGGTCGAGCGCCTTGCCGATGTCGTGCAGGAAGGCGGCGCGCACCGTGGTCTGCGGGTCGAGCCCCAGCTCGCGCGCCATCAGGCCCGCGACGTGGGCGACCTCCTTGCAGTGGCTCAGCACGTTCTGGCCGTACGAGGTGCGGTACTTCAGGCGCCCCATCAGCCGGTGCACCTCGGGGTCGAGGTCGTGGATCCCCAGCTCGAAGGCGGCCGCCTCGCCGTCCTGGCGCACGGTCTCCTCGAGTTCGGCCTTCACCTTCTCGACGACCTCCTCGATGCGGGCCGGGTGGATCCGGCCGTCGGCGATCAGGCGCTCGATCGCCTGGCGCGCGATCTCGCGGCGGTAGGGATCGAACCCCGAGAGGATGATGGCGCCGGGCGTGTCGTCGACGATCAGGTCCACGCCGGTCGCGATCTCCAGGGCGCGGATGTTGCGCCCCTCGCGGCCGATGATCCGCCCCTTCATGTCGTCGCTCGGCAGGTCCACCACCGAGACGGTGGTCTCGGTGGCGTGCTCCGGGGCGCTGCGCTGGATGGCCTCGGTGACGAGCTGCTTGGCGCGCGCGGCCGCCGTCTCGCGCGCCTCCGACTCGAGGCGCTTCACCAGGTTCGCGGCGTCGCGCCGGGCGTCGGCCTCGAGCTGCTTGATCAGCAGCTCCTTCGCCTCGTCGGCCGTCAGGCCGGCCACGCGCTGCAGCTCCTTCTGCTGCTCGGCCACGAGCTGCTCGTAGCGGGCCGCGGCCGCCGCCGTCGCCTTCTCGCGCTCGCGCGTCGCCTGCTCGCGGGCCCGCAGTTCCTTCTCCATCTGCTCGGCGGCGGCCAGGCGCTCGGTCAGCTTCTCTTCCTTCTTGCCCAGCACCTGCTCGAGCCGCGTCGCCTGCTGGCGCCGCTCCTCGGTCACGCGGTCGGCCTCGACGACGATCTGGTGGGCCTTCTCCTTGGCCTCGAGCAGGGCCTCCTTCTTCCGGTTCTCGGCTTCGCGCTCGGCGTCGCGCAGGAGCGTCCGCGCCCGTTCCTCGGCCCGGCCCACGGTCTCGGCGGCGATGCGCTTGCGCGAGGCGATCCAGTAGAGCAGGACGCCCACGGCGATCAGGGCGCCGGCGGCCGATACGGTCAGGTATACGATCCCGAACTGCATGCCGCGTCCTTTTCGGAACCCCACCGTCAGAATGCCACGGGGCTCGGCTCGGGGCACGGGAGGGGCGCCCCGCGATTACCGGAGAAGAGGAGAGTGCGGGAGAAAGGCCCCGCTTTGCCGTGTGGGGGGGTCGCATGAACCTGCTCGATGCAGGTGGAACCGCTTTATCGATCGCGCGTCAGGCTTCCTCCAGCGGAGGCATGCACACGGCGCGACGTCGCAGTTCGCTTGATGGTAATGTTGGCTCAAGCGAGCCCCCGACACCATCACGAGCAAAGCAGGGAACTCAATATCCGCGTTGATCTTAGACCGTCACCAGTGGACGGTCAAGGTCAAAACATCTCCTCCGGCCGGCGGTCCAAGTCTATGACACGCAAGCACTTGACTGACGTTCAGACGACCCGTCACGCCTCCGGCGGCCGGGTCAGCAGGCCGCGCAGGTCCGACATCTTCACCAGGTAGAGCACCATCAGCACCAGCGCCGCGAGCGGCGCCAGTACGTGCAGCAGCGGCAGGAAGATGGCGGCCGTCGCGACCGCCCAGCCGATGCCCAGCATCTGGCCGCAGTCGCCCACTCCAACCCGCGGGTGGGCGGCGAAATACTGCCGGTAGCCTTCCGACAGCCTCAGGACGACGAAGAACAGCCAGATGACGTTCACGACGGGCACGAGCAGCAGGAAGACCGAGGCCGGCGCCAGCTTCCGGTCCCCCTCCGGCAGCGCGCCCGCCGTCAGGTAGAGCTGGTAGCAGACGAAAACGCCGATCACGAGGCCGACGATGGACACCAGCGTCAGCATGAGCAGACCGAAACCGCAGCCGAGAAGCGCCGGAATCTCGCCATGCATGCCGTTCTCCTTTGGGGGATGCCGCCGGGCCGTTCGATGCGCGGCCTCCGCTGCGGCCAGCTCCGCAGTGAGCGTGGGGAATGATATACCGGGCTGCGGGCTACGGGCTACGGGCGGGCTACGGGCTACAGGCGGGCTACGGGGCCGGAGGGCGTCGATCCGCTGTCAGCTGTTGGCGAGCGACGAACGAGGTGGGCCGGCGACCGCTGCCAGGCAGGGCTGAGGAGGGTGTGAAGAAAGCGGCTCGCGGCTCGCGGCTTGAGCCTTGAGCCTTGAGCCCTGAGTCCGTGAGCCCTGAGGCCCCGCCCTACTTCTCGCTCGTCTCGGTCAGTGAGGCCAGCGCCTCGTCCACGACGCGCTCGATGCGGGCGACGCGGTCGAAGACCTGCTCCTGGTCCTCGTGGCTGTCGGCCTGGGCGTGGAAGCGCTCGTCGGCGATGTTGAGCGCGGCGAGGACGACCAGGCGGACGGTGTCCGCGGTCGGGGC
>JAJXZZ010000344.1 GCA_021779795.1 Acidobacteriota bacterium
GCGCCTGGCCAGCCGGCCCATGGCCGCCCGGTTCACGTCGCGCGCCGGCGTGCCGGGCAGCTCACGCGCGCTCGGATGGGATACAATGCTCCCGTCTTCTTCCTGCGGGACCCGCATGTCCCCGCGCGCGTTCGGCCACACGGGCTTCACGGGCACGTCGCTCTGGATCGACCCGGCGGCGGGACTCTACGTCGTCCAACTGACCAATCGGGTCTACCCCGGAGGCGGAACGGCCGAAGACATCCGGGAATTCAGGCGGGCCTTGCACGATGCCGTCATGGCCGACGGCACGTCGTCGAATCGAGCCGGCTGACGGCTCGTCCACAGGACCAGATGCCTGCGCGCTCGATGCTACCGCTCGAAGCCGCGGCGGGCGCCCTCCGTCCCGGGGCCAGTCCCGGAGCCTGCCCCGCCACGGAAGAAGCCGCCGCGCGGTCCGCCGGGACCCGGCTGCCCGGGGCCCGGCCGCGCCTGGCCCCGACCCAGGGCGCCGGGCAGGAGCACGAACAGCCACTCGTTGTAATGGGTGCCGCCGTTGTAGATGCGGAGAGACTCGGCCGTGCTCCGGCTGCGCACGCCGATGATGCCCCCTCTCGGCCCGGCGACGCCGGAGGCGGCGGTGCCTTGCGTGATCGCGCCCGAACCCGAGTCGAACGTCAGCGGGCCGGCCGCGGCCTGCGCGCCGCCGGCGCCGCCCGCCCCGGGCGTCAGCTGGATCTGGCTCCCCTGGTAGAGCACCTGGAACTGCCCGTCCTCCACCATGGGGTCGGTGTACTTCCTGCGCAGGAACTTCTGGCTGACGAGAAGGTCGATGCTGGGGGGATAGGCGCCGGCAAACTTCCGCTGGTAGAGCTGCAGCGCCCTGACGTACTGCTGCCCGCGGAAGACCAGTTCGGCCTCCTTCTCGCGCCGGATGGCCTGCCGCCAGGCGGGCAGCAGGACAGTCATCCCCACGGCCATCACGGCGATGGCCACGAGCATGGCCGCCATGGCGTACCCGGCGTCCCGGTTCCCGGCTTGACCGCTCTTGAGCATGTAGTAAACTGCTAGGCGATTTCCATGATACCAGACTCACGATTCCGTGGATTCATGGCCGGGTCGAGGCGCCGCGCCCCCGGCCGCGCGGTGGTTGTCGGGCTGGTGCTCTCCGCGCTGGGGGTCGCGGCCGCCTGCCACAAGGTGCCGCTGCTCGCCCCGAGCGGAGCGACGATCAAGCTCTACACGAGCACGCAGGTCCTGCCGATCAACGGCACCACGCAGGTGACGGCGGCCGTGGTCGAGAGCAGCGGGAATCCGGTCCAGGACGGCACGCAGGTCACCTTCACCTCGTCGCTCGGCACGTTCACGCCGAACGAGGTGGGCACGACCAACGGCAAGGCCACGGTGACCTTCAACGCCGGCTCGCAGTCCGGGACGGCGGTCATCAACGCCTTCTCCGGGGCCACCGGCACGTCGGGCGGCACGAGTTCGACCGGGTCGGTCACGATCCTGATCGGGGCGGCGGCCATGTCGAACGTGCTCTTGACGGCGAACCCGTCGAGCGTCTCGCAGCTGGGCGGCTCCTCGACGATCACGGCCACGGTCGTCGATCAGAACAACAACCCGCTGAACGGCATCCTGGTGTCGTTCTCGACGAGCCAGGGGACGGTGTCGCCCGTGTCGGCCCAGACCGACGCGCAGGGGCAGGCGCAGACGCAGCTGACGACGAACCAGAGCGCGACCGTGACCGCGACGGCCGGCTCCAAGTTCGGCACCGTGATGGTGACGGCGGTCCCGGTGCCCACGGTCACGCTGGCGGCGTCCACCACGGCGCCGACGGCCCTGGTGGCCACGACGTTCACGCTGAGCGTGGCGGCCGGCTCGGGCGCCTCGCCCATCACGTCGGTCCTGATGGACTTCGGGGACAGTTCCACGATCGACCTGGGGGCGGTGTCCGGCACGATCAGCGTGCAGCACGCGTACGCGGTGGCCGGGACCTACAACGTCACCGCCACCGCCACCGACGCCAGCGGGCAGCACGCCTCGGCCTCGATCCCGGTGGTGGTCTACGCGGCCGTGCCGTTCACGCTCTCGGTGAGCGCCTCCACCTCGACGGCCACGATCAACGTGACGGACGTGGTCTTCACGGCCACGCCGAACCCGGGCGCGCCCTCGATCCAGAGTTACACGTGGGACTTCGGCGACGGCACGCCCCCCTCGACGACCACCACGCCGTTCACGCACCACATGTACACGCTCGTCCCCAACGGGTCCACGAGCCAGCAGGTGATGGTGACGGTGACGGCCAGCGGGTCCGACGGCCGCGTGGGCTACGGCAGCGTGGTCGTGACGGTGACCCGGTAGCGGCGCCGGCGCCTCGCGCGGCGGCGCGTCGGATGGGAGCGCAGCGAAGGGGCGGCCCGGGGCCGCCTCTTCGCACGTACGGCGGCCGACCGGCCGGCCGCTACCACTCGTTGTAGGGAGACCCGTCGAGGGACTTGCCTTCGGCCCCGCTCTTCACGTCCACGATGCCCGGCTCGGCCGTCGGGTTCGAGGGGTCGGGCTCGGCGAACACCGTCTGCCACGTCTCGCTCGACTCGGTGATCGGGTCCTTCGGGATCTGCCGGAGGTACCCGTCGTTCACGAGCGTCTCCAGGCTGGCGGGGTACTTGGTCTTGTCGGCGTAGTACTGGTCGATCGCGTCGCGCATGCGGAACAGGTCTTCCTTGAGCACCGCCTCCCTGGTCCGCTGCACGGAATTCCGGTATTGCACGACGCCCATGCCGGCCAGCACCGAGATCAAGGCCAGCACGACCATCAGCTCGATGAGCGTGAAGCCCCCGCCGCGCCGGGGCCGCCGCGTCGAGAGGAGACCCTGCATCGCCATCACCAGTCCTTGTACTTCGATCCGTCGAGCGCGGTCCCGTCGCTCTTGGTGTACACGTCGTAGACGTTCTGCCCGCCCCAGGTGGTCGAGTCCGGGTCGTCCTGGTAGGACCGCAGCCCCCAGTCGGTGCTGTCGGTCATCGGGTCGATCGGGATCCGGCGCAGGAACTTGAGCTTGCGCCCCGACGCGTCGTTGGCCACGCTGACGCCTTCGACCAGCACCTGGAGGGTCGGCGGGTACCCCTCGGACCCCAGCTTCATGTCGGTGGAGCCGATGAGCCCCTGGTCGGCGGCGTCCTTGTACTTGTCGATCGCGGTGCGAATCTCGCGCAGCGCGCGGTGCAGCTCCACCTCGCGCTGGCGCTGGATCGTCACCTTGGCCATCGGCAGGATGGCCGAAGCCAGGATCAGCAGCATCGCGCTGACCACGACCAGCTCGACGAACGTGTAACCCGGGCAGCCCGCCGCCCCGGCCCGGTGCCGGGCGCAGAGCCGCCCCCAGCCGACTCTCATCACTTCACCGTCACCGCGGCCGGCACGAACTGCAGCGCCGCGGCGCCGCCCGGCCCGCTCGCGACCCCGCTCACCTTGAAGTTCACCGCGCCCGGCGCCACCGCCTCGAAGATGATCGCCGCCAGCGTGCCGGACCCGGTGGCGCCGATGATGTCGCCGCTGCGGCTGATCGTCAGGTCGATCCGGCCGGCGGCCTGGTCCTCCTGGTGCGCGAACGCGGTCCCCTGGACGCCGCTGCGCATGAAGCTCCCCTCCTGCAGCGACCGGATCTTCAGCGCGGCCGGGTTGTAGGTCAGCGTGAGGCTGATCGACGACACGCGCGAGAAGTTCACCGCGGACAGCGCGACCGTGTACGGCCCCTGCCCCACGCGCCAGTCGGCGCCCGGCGTCGTCACGATGACCTGGCCCGGCGCCTGGGCCGCCTGGGCCTGCGGCGCGGC
>JAJXZZ010000345.1 GCA_021779795.1 Acidobacteriota bacterium
CGCCGACCGGCTCTCGATCTCGGTCAAGACCGTCGAGAGCCACTACGAGCACATCAAGGACAAGCTCGGGCTGCCCAGCGGACGCGACCTGGTGCGCCTGGCGCTCAGCTGGGCGCACGAGCATCCGCACTAGAAGGCTCAGGGCTCAAGGATGAGGGCTCAGGGCGTGCCCTTCAGGCCGGGCAACCCTCACCACTCGCACTTCTCACTTCTCACTTCTCACTTCTCACTTCGTACTTCGTACTTCGCAAGATCGCCCGATCGCAAGATCGCAAGATGGCCAGCTGGCCTGGTGCAGCGTCGATTCTTCCCGTGTCGGTTAGAATTCCCCCCGACAGCGATGGTTCACGGAGGTCCTGTGCCTGACGTCGAGAACGGCGCCTACATGGGCTGCTACGTTTGCGGGCTGGAGAACGAGTCCGGCCTCAAGATTCCCTTTCGCAAGACCGGCGAGGGCGCGAGCCGGGCGGAGTACGTCGCCCGGCCCGAGCACGCCGGCTGGCCCACCGTCATCCACGGCGGGATCGTCTTCACGCTGATGGACGAGGCGGTTGCCTGGGCGTGCACCTACGCCGGCAGGCGCTGCGTGACGGCGAAGGCCGAAGCGCGGTTTCGCGAGCCGGCGCGCGTCGGCATGCCGCTCGTCATCACGGGCGTGGTGACGAGGAAGAGCGGTCTCGCGCTGCGCGCCCGCGCCGAGATTCGCGTCGGCGGCGACGACGGCCCGCTCCTCGCCGAACTCGACGCGGTGATGGCCGTGGCGAAGGGCGGCCCGGGCGGGGAGGAGGCTTCCGATGCGGCCCGCGCGTAGGCATCCCGGGCGTCGAGCGGTCATCGTCCTGGCGTGCCTCGTGGCCGCGGCGGCCGTGGGCCTCCTGGCGCAGCACACGCCGGCGTACGACCTCGTCATCCGCGGCGGGCGCGTGGTGGACGGGACGGGCAGCCCGTGGGTGCGCGCCGACGTCGCGGTCGTCGGCGACACGATCGCCGCGGTCGCCTGGCGGATCGACGCGCCGGCAACGCGGGTGATCGACGCGACCGGGATGATCGTCAGCCCGGGATTCATCGACATCCACACGCACGCGCGGCGCGGCCTCTTCGAGGTGCCAACGGCCGACAATTACACGCGCCAGGGCGTGACGACCATCTACGAGGGGCCGGACGGCTCGTCGCCGCTGCCCATCAAGGCGTTCCTCGACCGCGTCGCCGCCACGCGGATCTCCCCCAACTTCGGCACCTTCGTCGGCCAGGGCTCGATCCGCCAGCAGGTCGTCGGCGACGTCGACCGGAAGGCGACGCCGGCCGAGATCGACCGGATGCGCGAGCTGGTCCGCCAGGGGATGCGCGACGGCGCCGTCGGCCTCAGCACCGGCCTGTTCTACGTGCCCGGCGTCTTCACGCCGACCAGCGAGGTCATCGAGCTGGCGAAGGTCGCCGGCGAGATGGGCGGCATCCACGTGTCGCACATGCGCAACGAGGCGGCGGGCGTCCTCGACTCGGTCCGCGAGACGATCGCCATCGGCGAGCGCGGCGGCCTGCCGACGCAGGTCACCCACCACAAGATCATCGGCGTGCGGAACTGGGGCGCGAGCGTCGAGACGCTCAGGCTCGTCCTGGAGGCCCGCGCCCGCGGCGTGGACGTCACCATCGACCAGTACCCCTACACGGCGTCGGCCACCGGCATCGACGCGCTGCTGCCGCCGTGGGCGCTCGAGGGCGGGCACGCCAGGACGGTCGAGCGGCTGAAGGACCCGGCGCTCCGGGCGAAGATCAAGGCCGCGATCGTCGAGAACATCGAGGTGGACCGCGGCGGCGGCGACCCGAAGAACGTCTCGGTGTCCTCGTGCGCGTGGGACCCCGCGCTGGCCGGGAAGGACCTGGCCGCCATCACGCGCGGGCGCGGTCTCGCCCCGACGCCCCCTAACGCCGCCGAGACGACCATGTGGATCGTCGAGCGCGGGGGCGCCTCCGGCATCTTCCACGCGATCGACGAGCGCGACCTCGAGCGGATCCTGGCCTGCCCGCTGACGATGATCGCCTCGGACGGCGAGGTGCCGATCTTCGGGAAGGCCTCGCCCCACCCGCGCAGCTACGGGACCTTCGCGCGGGTGCTGGCGGTCTACTGGCGCGAGAAGGGGCTGCTGACGCTCGAGGACGCCGTCCGGAAGATGACCGGACTTCCGGCCTGGCGGCTCGGCCTCCGCGATCGCGGCATCCTGCGGCCGGGGATGAAGGCCGACATCACCATCTTCGACCCGGCCCGCGTGCGCGACACGGCCACCTACGAAAACCCGCACCGGTACGCCGAAGGGTTCGCGCACGTGATCGTGAACGGCCAGGTGATCTTCGAGAACGGCGCGATGACCGCCGCCCGCCCGGGGCGGATTCTCTACGGGCCGGCTCACCAGCAATAGGAGACGCCATCATGAAGCGAGCGCTCTGGGTCCTCGTCCTTCTTCTCCTGGTCATTCCGTCGCAGCCGGCCCGGACCGGCCAGGGACCCGCCGTCCTCACGCTGCGCCAGGAGGCCGCCGTCTACAACGCCTGGCTCGAGTACCGCCTCGACCACGTCCTGCCCGAGCTGATGCGGCAGGAAGGGTTCGACATGTGGCTGGTGATCTGTCGCGAGAACAACGAGGACCCGGTCTTCTTCTCGCTCGTGCCGTTCAACAACCTGTACGCCAGCCGCACGTCGATGCTCGTCTTCTTCGACCGCGGGGCCCAGGGGGTCGAGCGGATGACGGTCAGCCGCGCCGGCATCGGCACGCTCTACCGGAGCGTCTGGGAGCCCGAGAAGGTCGAGCAGTGGACGCGCCTGGCGCAGATCGTCCGGGAGCGCAACCCGAAGCGGATCGGGATCGACACCTCCGAGACGTTCAACTACGGCGACGGCCTCACGGCCACGCTGCAGAAGCAGTTGATGGCGGCGCTGCCGGCCGAGTTCGCGCCGCGGGTGCACTCGGCCGAGAGCCTGGCCGTCCGCTGGCTCGAGCGCCGGTCGCCGCAGGAAATCGAGGCCTACCCGCACATCGTCTCGATCGCGCACGCCGTCATCGCCGAGGCGTTCTCGCCGGCCGTCATCACGCCCGGCGTCACGACGACCGACGACGTGGCGTGGTGGATGAGGGAGCGGACGCGCCAGCTGGGCCTGTCGAACTGGTTCCACACGAGCGTGGACATCCAGCGCCCCAAGGACAGCCCCTACAAGGACAGCCCGGTGATCCACCGCGGCGACCTCCTCCACTGCGACTTCGGCCTGGTCTACCTGAAGCTCTGCACCGACACGCAGGAACTGGGCTACGTGCTGAAGGAGGGCGAGACCGACGCGCCGAAGGGACTGCGCGACGGGCTGGCGCAGGGCAACCGGCTGCAGGATATCGAGGTCTCGGAGATGAAGGCGGGGCGGACCGGCAACGAGGTGCTGGCGGCGGCGCTGGCGCGCGCGAAGGCCGAGGGGCTCAGGCCGAGCATCTACACCCACCCGCTCGGCGTGCACGGGCACGCGGCAGGGACGAACATCGGCATGTGGGACATGCAGGGCGGCGTGCCCGGCATCGGCGACTTCACCTTCGCGAACGACACGGCGCACTCGATCGAGCTGAACGTCACGGCGCCGGTGGCCGAGTGGGGCGGGATCGACGTCCGCTTCCCGCTCGAGCAGGACGCGGTGCTGACCAAGGACGGCGTCCGCTTCCTCGACGGGAGGCAGACGACGCTGCACCTCATTCGATAGGAACGGGGCCGGGGGCTGAAGGCCGAGGGCCGAGCCGGCCGTCGG
>JAJXZZ010000346.1 GCA_021779795.1 Acidobacteriota bacterium
GCTGCCGGGCAGGGTGCCCCCGCGGCGGAGGCGGCCTCGCGGGGCCGCGACACGGTGCTGCTCGACCTGCGCACGGGCCGCTACCTGATGCTCGGCAGCGTGGCCGACATCGCCTTCAACCGCACCGGCGACCTGCTGGCCTACACGGTGGACGCCCCGGTCAAGGACGTCAACGGCCTGTTCGTCTACGACACGCGTGACGGGCGCACGACCGTCTTCGACAGCGACGCGAAGCGGTACAACCGGCTCGCCTGGAACGACGACGGGACGGCCCTCGCGGTGCTGCGCGGCGTCGACGTCGAGAAGATGCGCGAGAAGGACAACGTGCTGCTCGCCTTCCCCGACGTGGCGGCGGCCCTGAAGGACGGCGCGCCGGCCCCCGTGCCGGCCGTGCTCGATCCCGCGAAGGCCGAGGGGTTCCCCAGGGGCTGGGTGGTCAGCGACCGCGCCGGCCTCGCGTGGAGCGACGACGGCAAGCGCGTCTTCTTCGGGATGAAGGCGCAGGTTCCCGCCCCGCCGACGGGCGCCCGCCCGTCCACCGACGAGGTCGCCGACGTGGACGTGTGGAACACGATCGACGACCGGGTGCAGTCGCTGCAGATGAACCGCGCGAACCAGGATCGCAACTTCACCTACCGCCAGGCGTTCGACGTCGCGGCGCGCCGCTTCGTCAGGCTCACCGACGACACCATGAAGGACCTCGACGTGGCGCCGGACGGCACGTGGGCCGTCGGCCGCGACCAGCGGGCCTACCTGCGCGACCAGTCGAAGCAGCCGGCCGCCGATTTCTACCGCGTGAACACGGCCACCGGCGAGCGCGCGCTCATCGCGAAGGGACAGCTCATCGGGCCGCACGTGTTCGGCATCTCGCCCGAGGGCGCGCACTTCCTGTACTGGAAGGACGGCAGGGTGCAGTCGTACGACTTCGCCTCGGGGACCACGCGGGCGCTGGGCGGACCGAACGCGCCGAGCTTCGTGGACGCCGAGTACGACCACCCGGGGACGAAGCCGTCGTACGGCGTCGCCGGCTTCACGAGCGACGGCCGGGCGGTCATCGCCAACCACCGGTACGACCTGTGGCGGCTGCCGTTCGACGGCTCGGCGGCCGCCGACCTCACGGGCGGCGCCGGCGCGAAGAGCGAGATCCGCTTCCGGCTCGTCCGGACCGAGCCGGTGGATCCGGGCGATCCGCGCGCGGCGCGGCTCCGCCGGACGTTCGACCTGTCGCGGCCGGTGACGCTGTCGGCGTACGGCGAGTGGACGAAGAAGAGCGGGTTCTACGAGCTGGCCGGCGGAATGCTGAAGCCGCTCGTGTACGAGGACGCTTCGTTCAGCGCGCCGGTGAGGGCGCTGAAGGCCGACACGTTCCTGTTCACGCGCCAGACGTTCGTCGAGTTCCCCGACCTGCGCGTGTCGGGGCCGGCGTTCGCCGACTCGAAGACGATCACCGACGCGAACCCGCAGCAGAAGGAGTTCCTCTGGGGCCACCGGATCCTGTTCGACTTCAAGAACAAGGACGGCGTGCGGCTGCAGGGCGTCCTCACGGTCCCCGACGACTACAAGCCGGGCGAGAAGCGGCCGATGCTCGTGACCTTCTACGAGAAGAACTCGCAGAACCTGCACGTCTACACGCCGCCGGTCTACATGGTCAGCATGGGGCGGATGCCCACGCAGGCGGTGAGCGACGGGTACCTCACGATGATGCCCGACATCCACTTCCGCACCGGGTCGTCGCACAGCGACATGCTGGAGTGCGTCGAGGCGGCCACCCGCAAGGTGATCGAGATGGGCTACGCCGATCCGAAGCGGATCGGCGTCATCGGCCACAGCTACGGCGGCGAGGGCGTGGCCTACGTCGGGGCGAAGTCGAAGATGTTCGCGGCGGTCGGGATGGGCTCGGGCGTCGTCGATCTCTACAACGACTTCAACATGAACTGGGGCTGGTCGTACGCCGTGCGGGGCGGCAGCGGCGACACGGCGTTCGACTACTACCTCTACGGCCAGGGGCGGTGGGGGTTCTCGCCGTGGCAGCGGCCCGACCGCTACCACGACGAGTCGGCGCTCACCTGGGCCCCGCAGGTCACGGCGCCGTTCCTCATCCTGCACGGGACGTCCGACCCGACGGTCGGCTTCATCAACGGCCTGGCGTTCTACAACGCGCTTCGCTTCAACAACAAGACCGCCGCGCTGCTGGCCTACCCGGGTGAGGGGCACCACCTCGACCACGTCGCCAACCAGCGCGACTTCACCATCCGCGTCTTCCAGTTCTTCGACCATTACCTCAAGGGGGCGCCGGCGCCGGAGTGGCTGACCAGGGGCGTGCCGTTCCTGAAGAAAGAGGAGGGGAAGGAGGCGGAGAAGTAGCGGCCTGCGCCGCGGGACGTCGCCGAGCCGGCGTCCCGCGCGCCGCCCGGCCGGCTACCGCAGGAACAGGCTGTAGGTCAGCACGGCCAGGACGAACCCCGTGAACAGCGAGTACTTCCAGTTGCGCTCGACGAACAGGAAGAACGTCAGCGAGGCGGCCACCCGCACGTACGGCGTGAACAGCAGGGTGACGATGCCGAGGCTCATGAGGAGCCGCGGCCGGAACGTCCCCAGGATCACCTCGCGGATCTCGGCCCGCAGGAACTCGAACAGGTTCAGCCTGGGAATCAGGTAATCGGCGCCGAGGTGCCCCGTCTTCAGCCAGTGCCAGGCGAGCGCGACCGCGATCAGGGAGGCGCTGAGCAGCACGCCGACGAGCAGCACGTACCCGATCAGCACGTCCATCAGGGCTTCTTTCTCCGCCCGGATGTCGTCGGCCGACTTCCCCTGGACCAGCTCATTGGCTTGCGTCATAACGCACCTCGGATCCCGCGCGCCAGCATCTCCACCCCAAGAATCAGCAGGACCACCAGGAAGAAGCGCCGCACGGCCCGGTTGGTCAGCCGAACCAGCAGTTTCGTGCCGAGGAGCGCGCCGAGCAGGACCCCGAGCATCACCGGCGCGACCAGGCCGGGATCGATCATGCCGGCCGCCAGGTAGACGCTCGTGCCCGCCAGGGCCGTCACGCCGATGATCAGGTTGCTCGTCGTGGTGGACACCTTCGGCGGCAGCCCCATGACCAGGTCGTGGATGAGGACCTTGAGCGCGCCGGCGCCGATGCCGAGCAGCCCGGCGATGAGCCCGGCCCCGAACATCAGCGGGCCGCCGAAATAGGCCCTGGCGCCCTTGTAATGGATGGTCGTGTCCGTGGGCGCGTCGTAGTAGCTCCCGTCGAGCTCCAGCCACCGCGACATGGCGTCCTGGTGGGGAACGGGGCGCCACTCCTCGTGCCGCTGCAGGAAGAGCACCAGCCACGACCCGAGCAGCACGAGGCCGAAGGCGATGTAGAGCAGGCCCTGCCCCGAGACCAGCGTGATCGCGGCGCCCGTCAGGGCCCCCAGGATCGTGAACATCTCCAGGAACATCCCGACCTTCAGGTTCGTGATCCGGTCCCTCACGTACGCCGAGGCAGAACCGCTGGAGGTCGCGATGACCGAGACGATGCTGATGGCGATCGCCTGCTTGATGTTCATGCCGAAGAGCGTCATGGCCGGGATCAGGACGATCCCGCCGCCCATGCCGCTCATGGCGCCGATGAACCCGGCGGCGATGGAGATGAGGAAGAGCGCGTGGAACGCCATGATTCGAACTCTCCTGGTCGGAAGCCCCCCGCCGCGCGCCAGCCCCTTCGCTCGCGGCTTCGCGCGGCCGGTGCCCGCCCGGCGCCCTCCGCGGCGCTGCCGGACGG
>JAJXZZ010000347.1 GCA_021779795.1 Acidobacteriota bacterium
GGTCGCCGGCGCCGGTCTTCACGTGGCCGATCTTGCGGACCACGTCCATCCCCTCGACCACCTCGCCGAAGATGGTGTGCTTGTTGTCGAGCCAGGGCGTGGCGTCGAGCGTGATGAAGAACTGGCTGCCGTTGGTCGCCGGACCCCGGTTGGCCATGGCCAGCAGGCCGGCCCGGTCGAACGTCAGCTTGGGGTCGAACTCGTCGGCGAAGGTGTAGCCGGGGCCGCCGCGGCCGGTGCCCTCCGGGTCGCCGCCCTGGATCATGAACCCGTCGATGACGCGGTGGAAGATGAGCCCGTCGTAGAACGGCTTCCCCTGCGCCGGCTTTCCGGTGGCGGGGTCCTTGGTCCCCTCGGCGAGGCCGACGAAGTTGGCGACGGTCTTGGGCGCGCGGTCCTCGAAGAGCCGGACGACGAAGGTGCCCTGGGTGGTGTCGAAACGCGCGTAGAGTCCTGGGGTCAAGGTCTGCTCCTTCTGGATAGGGGGGGTGGCCCGCGGCGTGGCGCGGGCGGGCGACTGCGCGGCGGCCGGGGCCGCCAGGCAAGTCGCGTACACCGAGACCGCCAGCGCGAGGAATGTGCCGATCCGTCGCATGCCATTGGCGAGTATCGCGTCAGGGCGGCCCGCCCGTCAATCGGCGGCGGCCGTTTCGGGTAGAATTGCGGGAGAGTTCTCGCCCGATTCGGCACCTCGAGGAGGTCATTGCCATGAAGATGTTCCGCACGTTGTTTGCCTGCGCCGCCGTGGCGGCGCTGTCCGCGTCGGTGGCGAGCGCGCAGCCCGCCAAGCCGAACCTCAGGAATCCCGCCAGCATGAAGGAGCAGGCGCCGGCGGTGTACAAGGTCAATTTCGACACGAGCGCCGGGACGTTCGTCGTCGAGGTGCATCGCGACTGGGCGCCGAAGGGGGCCGATCGCTTCTACAACCTGGTCAAGAACGGCTTCTACGACAACGTCCGCTTCTTCCGGGTGATCCCCGGCTTCATGGTGCAGTTCGGCATGCACGGCAACCCGGCCGTCCAGTCGGCGTGGACGTTCGCGCGGATCCCGGACGACCCGGTGAAGGAGAGCAACAAGCGGGGCTACATCACGTTCGCGATGGCCGGCCCCAACACGCGCACCACGCAGGTGTTCATCAACTACGCGGACAATGCCGGCCTCGACAAGCAGGGGTTCGCGCCGTTCGGCAAGGTCATCAGCGGCATGGACGTCGTGGACAAGCTGAACGCGACTTACGGCGCCAAGCCGGGCGACGACCAGGGGAACATCGCGGCCGGCGGCAACGCCTACCTGGAGAAGATGTACCCGAAGCTGGACTACATCAAGAAGGCGACGATCGAGCAGTAACCGGCCAGCCGCGGGCCGGCCCGAACTCTCCATGCGCCCCACTGACCCCGTCGCCGCCCTCCAGCACGGCACCAACGCCGATCCGTTCGCCGTGCTCGGCCCTCACCGGGCGGCGGCGGACGGGCGCCCGTCGCTCGTCGTGCGCGCCTTCCGGCCCGACGCGGAGCGGGTGACGCTGGTCGCGCCGGCGCTCGGCGCTTCCCTGGACATGGCGCGGCGGCCGGGCACCGACCTGTTCGAGGCGGCCGTGCCCGGCTTCGCGGGCCAGCCGCACGAGCTCGCCTATCGCCTCCGCATCGACTGGAAGACGGGCGGCTCGGGCGAGGTCGAGGATCCCTACCGGTTCGGCCGCATCCTCGGCGATTTCGACCTGCACCTGCTGGCCGAGGGGACGGCGCTTCGCCTGCACGAGGCGCTCGGCGCGCATCCCATCGAGGTCGGCGGCGTCGCGGGCGTGCACTTCGCCGTCTGGGCGCCCAATGCGCAGCGCGTCTCGGTGGTCGGCCAGTTCAACGGGTGGGACGGCCGCGCGCACCCGATGCGGCGCCTGCTGCCGCACGGCGTCTGGGAGATCTTCATCCCCGGCGTCGGCCCCGGCGAGGTCTACAAGTTCGAGCTGCGCTCGAAGGCGGGCGACGTCTTCGCGAAGGCCGACCCCTGCGGCCTGCTCTTCGAGACGCCTCCGCGCTCGGCGTCGATCGTCTGGCGCCCCGGGCAGTACGAGTGGGGCGACGGCGGGTGGATGGAGCGCCGGGCGGCGATGAACGGCTGGCTCGACCGGCCGCTGTCGGTCTACGAGGTGCACCTCGGGTCGTGGGCGCGCGGCGAGGACGGGCAGCGGTTCCTCTCGTACCGCGAGCTGGCCGAGCGGCTGGTGCCCTACGTGCGCGACATGGGATTCACGCACGTCGAGCTGCTGCCGGTGATGGAGCACCCGTTCGCCGGGTCGTGGGGCTACCAGGTGATCGGCTTCTTCGCGCCGACCTCGCGCTTCGGCCTGCCGGACGACTTCAAGGCGTTCGTGGACGCCTGCCACCAGGCCGGCCTCGGCGTGCTGCTCGACTGGGTCCCGGGGCACTTTCCGAAGGACGCGCACGGCCTGGCGCGCTTCGACGGCACCGCGCTCTACGAGCACGAGGACCCGCGCAAGGGAGAGCAGCAGGACTGGGGCACGCTCATCTTCAACTACGGGCGCCACGAGGTGCGCAGCTTCCTGCTGAGCAGCGCGCTGTTCTGGCTCGAGCGCTACCACGTGGACGGCCTGCGCGTGGACGCGGTGGCGTCGATGCTCTACCTCGATTACTCGCGGCGGGAAGGCGAGTGGATCCCCAACCAGTACGGCGGGCGCGAGAACATCGAGGCGATCGACTTCCTGCGGACGCTCAACACGCTGACGCACGGCGAGCAGCCGGGCACGATCACGGCGGCCGAGGAGTCAACCGCGTGGCCGGGCGTCAGCCGGCCGGTGCACCTCGGCGGCCTCGGGTTCACCTTCAAGTGGAACATGGGCTGGATGCACGACATCCTGTCCTACATGCAGCAGGACCCGGTCTACCGCCGCTGGGCGCACAACCAGCTCACCTTCTCGATGCTCTACGCCTACCACGAGAACTTCGTCCTGCCGTTCTCGCACGACGAGGTGGTGCACGGGAAGGGCTCGCTGATCGGGAAGATGCCGGGCGACAGCTGGCAGAAGGCGGCCAACCTGCGGGCTCTCTACGGCTACCTCTTCACCCACCCGGGCAAGAAGCTGATGTTCATGGGCGACGAGTTCGGCCAGTGGCCCGAGTGGAACCACGACGGCGGCCTGGAGTGGGCCTACGTCGAGCAGGCGCCGCACCGCGGCATCCGGCGGCTGGTGGGGGACCTGAACGGGCTCTATCGGCGCGAGGCCGCGCTGTTCGAGCTCGACTACGACCCGGCCGGCTTCCAGTGGATCGACTGCAACGACAACGAGAACAGCGTGGTCTCGTTCATGCGGCGGGCGCGCGACGTCCGCGACTTCCTCGTCGTCGTCCTCAACCTGACGCCCGTCGTCCGCCACGGGTACGTCGTCGGCGTGCCCGAGGCGGGCGTCTACCGCGAAGTGATCAACACCGACGCGGAGATCTACGGGGGATCCAACCAGGGGAACGCGGGGGCGGTGGAGACGACGGCGGCGCCGGCGCACGGGCACCCGTACCGCCTCGAGCTGCTGCTGCCGCCGCTGTCGTGCCTGGTGCTCAAGAAGAGTTGAGCACGCCTCACGCCTTACGCCTCAGGCCCGAGGGCCGAAGGCCGAAGGCGGAGGGCCCGCGACGTGACCTGCGTGATCCGGCCATCAGCCCTCGGTCTTCAGCCCTCAGCCAAGTCCGCTGCCAGCTACTCGGTTTCCCGTCCACGGACCGTGACCCGCTGCCCG
>JAJXZZ010000348.1 GCA_021779795.1 Acidobacteriota bacterium
CGACTCGCCCGCGTATGCGCGCTCGCTCAGGGCCATTCGCCTCGGCCCGTGGGTGCGCTGAGCCTCGCGCTTGCGAGTCGAATGGCTTGCCATGAGCGAGGCCCTTGCGTTTCACGGGCCGAGTCGAATGGCTTGCCATGAGCGAGGCCCTTACGTTTCACGGGCCGAGTCGAATGGCGGAAGCGCCTGGGAGTCGAACCCAGCCCCCCCGCAAAGCAGGGAGCGACCGATTTTGAAGACCGGGAGGGCCACCGGGCCCCGTTCGCTTCCGCGGAGATCTTACCAGAGGATCGTTCGGCAGGCACACCACGAGCGCAGACGACGAACCGCGCGATCCCAGAGGATGGAATGCGTCAGAACAACGCCGCCGGCAGGGGCCGCGCCGGGCGGTTCACGGAAGAAATGACCCGGCTCCCGGAGTGGTCCGCAGGAGCCGGGTTTGCGTCACGACGCTCAGCCTTCGATCAGCCGAACTTCGCCGGCGCGCGGACCCTTGGCGGAATCCTCCGGCGTGAACTCGACGCGCTGTCCTTCGCGCAGCAGCTCGAACACGGCGCCGCGAACAGCGCTCCGGTGGAAGAAGTGCTCGATGCCTCCTTCGTCCCGGATGAAACCAAAGCCCTTGTCGATGAGCAAACGCGCGATGGTCCCCGTCGGCATACCCCTGTCCTCCGATCAACGAAACCTCCGGGAACATCCCAGAGGCTACAGGCAGCTGACGCGTCCAGGGGAAGCCGAGCGGCCCTACTTCCGACCACGGACGTGCAGTGAAAGACGAAACGCCGCCGATTGGCACAAACTCACCCTCCCACTCCGGCACCCGTCGCGCGGGGCCTCCGGATGGTACGGCGCTGAGCTTGAAACCGCGCCAATTTTAGGGAGTTTTGGCCCGAAAGTCAAGCGCTCGCGGGCCCGGCTGACCCGCAGGCGCCTGGACCGGAAGGGCTACGCCTTCGGTTCGCCTGGCGCTGCGGGCGCCGCCGCTGCTGCCGGGGCGGCTGCCGTGGCGGGTGCTGCGGGCGCCGCTGCTGCCGGCTTGGCAGCTGCCGCCGGACTGGCTGCCGGCTTGGCAGCGTCGGTCGCCCCTGCCGCCGCCGGCTGCGCCGGCGCCGGGTAGGTGGACCAGAAGTGGCGGCCGCAGGTCGGGCAGGTCCAGTACTGGTCGGGGCGCCACGCGTCGTTCGGCCCCGGATCGACCATGGTCATCGGCGTGCCGCATCGCTGGCAGGAGATCTTCACGTCGAGAGTCGGCATGGGGGGATTCTAGCATTTCCAGCGGGCGTAGAATGCTGCCGTGCTGCCTGCCGTCATCCTCGCCGCCGGCTTCTCGACGCGGATGGGCCGCGACAAGGCGCGCCTGCCGATCCCCGGCGGCGGCTGGTTCCTGTCGCGCCTGTCGAAGACCTTCCTCGAGGCCGGCTGCTCCGAGGTCATCGCCGTCGTCGGGCCGCTCGGCGACGAGATCCACGCCGCCGCCGCGCGCGAGCGCCTGCCGGTCCGGTTCGTCGTCAACCCCGATCCGTCGCGCGGCCAGTTGTCGTCGCTGCAGGAGGCGCTCGCCGTCCTGGCGGCGCACGAACCGAGCGGGCTGCTGATGTCGCCGGTCGATCAGCCGATCGTGCGCGCGGCGACCGTGCGGCGCGTGATCGAGGAGTGGACGCGATCGGCGGCGCCGGTCGTACGGCCCGCCCATGGCGGGCAGCATGGCCACCCGGTGCTGTTCGACGCCCGCGTGCTCGGGGAACTCCGCCGCGCCGACCCGGCCGTCGGCGCGCGCACGATCGTCCGGGCGCACGCTGACGAGGCGCGCGACGTCGAGGTGGACGATCCGGGCGCGTTCGAGGACGTCGATACGCCCGAGGACTACCGGCGCGTGTTCGGGATGGACCTCGCCGAGGCTGACGCGCTGGCTACTTCGAGGCCGGCGGGTAGACCACCCGGACGGCGATGACCAGCACCCACGCGGCGATGGCGCCGCGCCACCAGCCCTGCGCGGGCACCAGGAACGTCCGGCCCGAGAGGGCGGAGAACACGCCGACGGCAATCGCCACGCAGCCGATCAGGAGCAGAACCTGGTAGAACAGCTTTGCGTTCACGGTGCCCTCCAGTCGGCGCATCATAGCACGGGCGCGGTGGTACAATTTTCTCGTCCCGGCACACTCGTTGGTTTCGGCCCCGTGAGACTCCACGTTTCACCCGGGTGCCGTCCGACCGGCACCCTTTCCGACAGGAGGCCGTCCGATGGTCAGGAACATGGGAGTCGTGGACCGGGTGCTCCGCGTCCTGGTGGCGATTGTCGTCGCCGCCCTCTACGTCAGCGGCCAGATCACCGGCATCGCGGCCGCCGTGCTCGGCCTCATCGCGGTCGTGTTCGTGGTGACGTCCGCGATGGGCTTCTGCCCGGCGTACCTGCCGTTCAAGATCAGCACCTGCAGCAAGAAGTGAGGTGAGGGCGGGCGCGGAAGGGCGGGGCGCCGGCGGCGCCCGCCCGGTGGAGCGCCGCACGCACGAAGGGCCACCGCGGAGGGTGGCCCTTCGTGTCGTCGAAATTCCGCGCTCGTGTGGTTCGGGCTAGCTCCGCCGCTTGCGCCAGGCGCGGCCGATGCCGACCAGGCCCGTGCCGAGCAGCAGGAGCGACGCCGGCTCGGGGACCGCCGCGACCGGCATGAGGCCGCCCTGCGTCCCGCCGTCCGACGTGCCCGAGTCGAACGACAGTGTCTGCGTGTCGTAGCCGCGCTGAACCCACAGGCTCCGCTGCACGAACGGAGACGTATGGCTGCCGGGGTCGGCCAGCGTGACGTGCGGGACGAACGGAGTCAGCCCGCTCAGCGCGACCTGCTCGCTGCCGGCAAGCAGCCCCATGCTGCTGCCAGGCGCCAGGCGCCCGCCATCCCCTTCGAAGCCGTACCAATCGAGATTGGCCTGCCGGGTTCCCCTTGCCACGCCGCTGAGGACGGTCCCGGCCGACACCGGGCCGGCGTCTGCCGGGCTTGCCGTCAGGACGATGCCGAGCAACAGGGCCAATGCGATGCTTCCGAATGCTCTGCCCATAGATGGACCTCCTTGCGACTCGTCTAACCAAATTGCCCGAGCGCATGGCCGACTGGGTGCGGTTTCACCCGGTCCAGTCGAAAGCTGATGTGCAATCGCCGTACCGCATGTCGCGTGAAGCGGTGCATTCGGGTAAGCCGTTTGCACCGAGACCAATACGCGATGCGGTCGGCCCGTGCGCGCCGTTACAAGTCTCCCCTGTGGGCGACAAATAACGACTTTATCTACCTCATCTTTATGTCGAAAAGGCAACTGGGCTGGATCGCCAAGGATGCCCCTTCGCCTGGGTCGGGGCGCGTCGCATGTCGCGTGGGGAAGGGGACCGACCGTGGTAGAGAAGGCTGGCTGCGGATGACGCCGCCGCCGCGCGGGTCCCAAGGGCCACCCCAGAGGATGGCCCTTGGGTCCTTTGGGAGCGGTGCGCGGGCGCGCGCCTATCCGCGGCGCTTGCGCCAGGCGCGGGCGGCGCCGATCAGGCCCGTGCCGAGCAGCAGCAGCGACGTCGGCTCGGGGACCGGGTTCGTTTGGTTGAACGCGATGTTGTCGAACTCGAACGCGTACTGGGTGCTGCTCGCGACAACCCGGTTGAACGACTCGTCGAACCCGAGGTTGACGTAGACGGTCCCGTCGACGCCCTGGTTGCCGTTCGGCGAAGCCAGGACGTCGGCCCCGGTCACGCTGCCGACGAGCGTGTT
>JAJXZZ010000349.1 GCA_021779795.1 Acidobacteriota bacterium
ACCCAGGCGACGTCGAGCTTCATCACGCGCGTGCCGCTCACCGACACCTCGTGCGCGATCCGCTCCAGCCCGTTCTCGGTCCAGAGGCCCGTGTAGAAGCCGAGCCCGCGCAGCGCCGCGACGGTCCGGTCGAGATCGCGGTAGCCGCAGCCGTAGCCGTCGTTGGGCAGGATCCAACCGCCCGGCATGCCGTGCAGCCGGTACTGCTTCGCCACCGTGTCCACGACGTCGAACGTCGTCCCCGTCTTGTTGTAGCAGTCGGCGTCGCCCCACTCGAGCCCCCAGCGCGGCAGCAGGAACGGCCGGCCGGTGACGAGGGTGTAGTCGTTCAGGACCTGCTTGAGCGACGGCCCGTAGAAGTAGTAGGCGTCGAATCGCGGCTCGTCGTGCGCGAGGGCGACCGGCTGCAGGAAGTCGTAGCGTCCCGGCGCCATCGTGTTGCGGAACACTCCGTAGCCGGCCGTGCTCATGTAGAACGGCGCCGGGTTGGGCGTCGTCGCGTCGCCCCAGTTGCCAGTCACGAGGCGGACGTTGACCGACGTGCCGCGGTGCGAGAAGTAGCCGTTCTGCATGCCGCCGCCGTAGAAGTTCTCGGTTTCGCCGCGGCGGAGCGTCTGGGTCGTCGTCGGGCCGTAGCTGATCGGCCTGGCCTCCTGCCAGACGACCGCGGCGTTGTCCCTGTCGAAGAGCGCGAAGCGCAGCGGCTTCTTGTAGACGCGCAGCGCGCACGCCTTCGTCTGGATCCGGTAGTAGTCGCCGTCGTCGTGCCACGCCTCCGCGACGGGCGGGCCGTCGAAGACGACCATCTGCGCGTCCTTCCGGTCGGGCTGCGCCTCGGTGAAGGCCCCGTCCGGGCCGAGCCAGATCCGGAAGATGTCGTCGCGGTAGAAGATCACCCGGACGACGTCGCGGCCGGCGGCGATGGTGAAGACGTGGTCCCGGACGTCGAACGCCGTGACGTCGCCGAGCGTGACCGTGCGGCCGGCCGGGTTCCCGCCCTGCCGCGCGGCCAGGACGAAGCCGACCTGCAGGGCCGCCACGACGGCGCACGCCGCCACGAACTTGTACCGACCAGGCATGTGGTCACTCCTCCATCGCCGGGATCCCGGTCATGCTCACGAACCCTCGTCGTTGCCCGCGGCCAGCGCCCGGAGCCGGTGGCGGAGCGTCGCCCGGCGCTCGTCCGAGACGAACGCCGTCTCGATGCCGTTGACGGCCAGCGCCAGCGCCGCCTCGTCGCCCAGGCCGAGCGGGCGCGCGATCTCGTCGAACGTCTCGGCCACCGTGAACGGGCCGAACATCAGCGGGTCGTCGGTCGAGAGCGAGACCGCCAGGCCGTCGGCCAGCAGCAGCGGCAGCGGGTGGCGGGCGACCGGGACGAAACCCATCCGGTCGTTCGAGACCGGGCAGCACTCGACGCCGACGCCGCGGTCGCGGACCAGCGCCCGCGCCGAGGCCGACGAGACGAGCGCGGTGCCGTGGCCGATCCGGCGGGCCGAGAGGTCTTCGACGGCCTCGACGACGAGCGCGGCCGGCGCGCCGGCGAAGTCGGGGAATCGCCCCTGCTCGCCGGCGTGCACGGTGAGCGGCACGCCCGCCTCGCGCGCCGGCGCGAGCGCCGCCTTGAACAGGCGCGGCGGCCAGGGCGCCTCGGGGAAGCCGGCGAGGTCGAGGCCCACCGGGCGGTCGGCCCGGTGCAGCGACGCCGCCAGGCGGGCCACCGGCTCGGCCTGGCGCGCGGCCAGGGGTGCGTCGGCGGGCGCGAGCCCCTTCTGCCGGCTGAAGGCGAGGATGAACGTCCCGCTGGCGCCGTGCTCCCGCCAGGCCCGGTCCACGCCCGCCACCAGCGCCGCCGCGATCTCGTCGATCGACCCGCCCACCTGCTCCTGGTAGGTGAACGGCGACCCGCGCAGTTCGGTGTGCAGGCTGCCGTGGGCGGCGCACCAGGCCACCTGGTCGCACGCGGCCTGCTCGAGGTCGTCGAGCGCGCGCAGCACCGAGAGCGGCAGGCCGAACGACTGGTGGAACCGCGTGAAGCCGTCGGGCAGGCCGAAGCCGGCGGCCACCGACGCGTAGTACGCCCGGATCGAGGCGGGGTCCTGCGGATCGACGCCCTCGACGACCTGGCCCGCGCGCGTGCGCGCCTCGGTCACGCCGTGGCGGGCCGCCAGGCGCGCGATCGTCTCCGGCAGGAGGCCGGCCTCGAAGTGCCGGTGCAGTTCGACGGTGGGGGAGTCTGCCATAGGGCCGCCCGGTTGCTTGTCGAAGATACCGGGAACGGGTAAAGTCTGTCGAGCCATTCCGGCGACCCGCCGCCGCGGACCTGCACATGCCCATGATGCCCACGACGTTGACGCGCCCCGAACATACCATCGCCTTCCGCCGCCGCCGGGCGGTGAACTGGCTGTCGCTCGGCATGCTGTACGCGTTCTTCTACGCGACGCGCTACAACTACACGGCGGCCGCGCCCTACATGGCCAACACGCTCGGCTGGGTGAACACCGACCTCGGCGTGTTCGAGACGATGATGCCGCTCGTCTACGGCCTGGCCGTCGTCTTCAACGGCCCGCTGGCCGACCGGGTCGGCGGCAGGAAGGCGTTCCTCTGGGGCGCGGTGGGCGTCGCGATCATGAACTTCGTCTTCGGCCTCGCCGCCTTCGCCGTCGTCTCGCCGGCGGTGTGGGCCGGCACCGGCCTCGGGCGGCACGTCGTCACCCCGGCCGTCCTGCGGTTCGGGCTGACCGGCGGCTCGCTGCTCGCGCTCATGGCCGTCGTCTGGGGGATCAACGGGTACTTCCAGTCGTACGGCGCGCTGTCGATCGTCAAGGTGAACGCGCAGTGGTTCCACGTCCGCGAGCGCGGCACGTTCGCCGGCGTCTTCGGCGTGCTCATCCGGCTCGGCCTGCTGCTGGCCTTCCAGGGCGTGCCGCTCATCTTCCTGTTCTTCCCGTGGCAGTACGCCTTCTGGATCCCCGGCGCGGGCGTCGTCCTCTTCCTGCTCGTCAACCTGATCTGGATGAAGAACACGCCGAAGGACGCGGGCCTCGGCGAGTACGACACCGGCGACGAGACCGATCCGAGCGACGTGACGCCGACCATCGGCGAGGTGCTGCGGAAGGTGTTCGCCTCGCGGACGACGTGGACGATCGCCGCCGGGTCGATGATGATCGGCTTCGTGCGCCGCAGCGTCGTGGACGCCTGGTGGCCGAAGTACTTCGTGGACGTCTACGGCGTCAGCTCGGCGACGTTCGCCACCTACGCGCCCTACCTCGTCGCCACGTGGGGGATCGCGCTGGCCGGCATCGCGGGCGGGTTTGCGTTCGGCATCGCCTCGGATCGCACCTTCGGCGGGCGGCGCGCGCCGGTCATCGGCTTCGGCTTCGTCGGCATGGCGGTCATCCTGGCGCTGTTCGGCCTCTCCGACATGCTCCACCTCGGGCCGATCGCGGCGGCCTGCTGCCTGGTGGCGCTGTCGTTCTGCGTCAACGGCGCGCACGGGATGATCGGCGGGGCGGCGTCGATGGACTTCGGCGGCCGGAAGGCGGCGGCCACGGCGGCCGGCCTGTTCGACGGGATGCAGTACCTGGCGGGCGCCTTCGTCGGGATCGGCGTCGGCTACATCACCACCAACTGGGGCTGGGGCGCCTGGCACTGGGCGCCGATCCCGTTCGCGCTCATCGGCGCCTGGCTGATGACGCGGATCTGGAACGTGCTGCCGAAGGGACGGGGGG
>JAJXZZ010000350.1 GCA_021779795.1 Acidobacteriota bacterium
GCCGGCCGCCTCGTCTCGGGCGTGCCGATCGACCGCTCGCCCCGCAGGTATTGCCCCGTGAGCGACGACGCCGCCGCGGCCGCGCTCGCGTCGGCCGGCGGCCCGCCATTTCCGCCGTTCGCGCCGCTCCCGCCGCTTCCGCCGCTCCCGCCCGCGATGAGCGTGGCCGGGGACCCCTGGAAGATCACGCGCCCGCCGTGCTCGCCCGCGCCCGGCCCGAGATCCACGACGTAGTCGGCCGTGCGGATCGTCTCTTCGTCGTGCTCGACGACGATGACGCTGTTGCCGAGGTCGCGCAGGCGCCTGAGCGTGGCCAGCAGCCGGCGGTTGTCGCGCTGGTGCAGGCCGATCGACGGCTCGTCGAGCACGTAGAGCACGCCCCGCAGGCTGGCGCCGATCTGCGTCGCCAGCCGGATGCGCTGCCCCTCGCCGCCCGACAGCGTGGCCGCGCTGCGCCCGAGCGTGAGGTACCCGACGCCGACGTCGGTGAGGAACCGCAGCCGGTCCCGGATCTCCTGGAGGATCCGGCCGGCGATCATCTCTTCGCGGTCGGTGAGCGCCATCGACTCGAACGCGGCCTGGGCGTCGTCGAGCGGCAGGTTGACGTACTCGGTGATCGTGCGCCCCTGGACGCGCACGCTGCGGCTCGCCGGCTTCAGCCGCTCGCCGTGGCAGGCCGGGCACGGCCGCAGCGAGCGGTAGCGCTCCAGCTCGTCCTGGTCGGCCCACGTGCCCTGCTCGAAGCGCCGCCGCAGGTTGGGGATGATCCCCTCGAAGTCGCGGCCGTACGGATCGGCGACGTGCCGCGCCCGCGGCCCCGCCGGCGGGTGGCCGTTGCCGCCGGCCCCCCGGGCGGCGTACGGGCCGAACAGCAGCAGGTCGCGCGCCTTCTTCGGCAGCTTCGCGAAGGGGACGGCCAGGTCGATGCCGAAGTGGCTGCCGATGGCCGCCAGCGCCTCGCGCACCAGCTTCCGGTCGCCGGTCGCCCAGGGCGCGATCGCCCCGCCGAGCAGCGCGAGCGAGTCGTCGGGCACGACGCGCGCCGGGTCGAAGTCGTACATCGCGCCCAGCCCTTGGCACTCGGGGCAGGCGCCGTGCGGCGAGTTGAACGAGAAGGCGCGCGGCGTCATCTCGGGCATGCTGATGCCGCACTCCACGCACGCCAGGCGCCGCGAGAACAGCCGGTCCCCCGCCTCGACGCTGTTGATGACGACGACGTCGTCGGCCAGGTCGAGCGCCATGTCCACCGAGTCGGAGAGCCGGCGCTCGATGCCGGGCCGCACCAGCAGCCGGTCCACCACGACCTCGATCGTGTGGTTGCGCCGCCGGTCGAGCGCGATCTCCTCCTCGAGCGAGCGCACCTGCCCGTCGATGCGGGCGCGGGTGAAGCCGCGCGTGCGCAGCGCCGCCAGCTCCTTCTTGAACTCCCCCTTGCGGCCGCGGACGACCGGCGCGAGGACGTTGATCCGCTCGTCGGACGGGAAGGCGAACACCAGGTCGAGGATCTGGGCGAGCGACTGCGACGAGATCTCGCGCCCGCACTGCGGGCAGTGCGGCGTGCCGATATTGGCGAACAGCAGGCGAAGGTAGTCGTAGATCTCGGTGACCGTGCCCACCGTGGAGCGCGGGTTCGAGGCCGTCGTCTTCTGCTCGATCGAGATGGCGGGCGACAGGCCGTCGATCAGATCGACGTCCGGCTTCTCCATCTGCTCGAGGAACTGCCGGGCATAGGCCGACAGCGACTCGACGTACCGGCGCTGTCCCTCGGCGTAGATCGTGTCGAAGGCGAGCGACGACTTCCCCGACCCGGAGAGGCCGGTGATGACCACCAGCTTCCCGCGCGGCAGGTCGACGTCGATGTCCCTGAGGTTGTGCACCCGGGCGCCGCGAATGGCGATCCAGTCGTGACCCATGAACCCCGACCGCCGGCCCACGGCCGGCTGTTTGGCTGATCCCCGAACAGAAGATTTTACCACGGCAGGTCGGCCGGCAGCGGTAGGGCAAGGCTTTAGCCTTGCCTGAGGCCCGCCGTCGCTCTACGGGCCATGGCGGGCGGGCCCAGAGCGTTGAGCCCTGAGCCCTGAGCCGTGAGCCCTGAGGCCCTGTCGAGCCGAGTCTGGCCAGGCTTACGGCTTTGGCTCGAGTCTGTTAGCCTACTCCCTGCCATGTCCGACGCGATGCGGGTCCAGCCGTTCGGCGTCCAGCTGCGGCGCGCGCTGGCCGAGTACGAGCGGCAGCGCTCGATCTTCGCCATCCCGGCCCGGCTCTTCCACGAGCCCGGCCCCTCGCTCGGCGTGCCGACGCTCTTCGGCCAGGCGCTCGCCACCCCGTTCGGCCCGTCGGCCGGCCCGCACACGCAGCTCAGCCAGAACATCGTCGCCGCGTGGCTGGCCGGCGGCCGGTTCGTCGAGCTGAAGACCGTCCAGGTGAAGGACGACCTCGTCATCCCCCGGCCGTGCATCGACATGACCGACGAGGGCTACAACGTCGAGTGGTCGCAGGAGCTGTCGCTCGACGACTCGGCGCACGAATACGTCGTCGCCTGGGCCCTCGTCCACGTGCTGTCGCAGGCGCTCGGCTGGGGCGGCCCGGCCGCGATCTTCGACATGAGCATCGGCTACGACCTGGCCGGGATCCGCCACCCGCGGATGACCCGGTTCATGGACACGCTCGCCGACGCCTCCGGCCCGCTCCAGGACATCCGCGCCGTCCTCCGCCGCGACTTCCCACACCTCGCCAGCGTCGAGATCCCCTCCCGCATCACCAGCAGCGTGACCGTTTCGACGATGCATGGGTGCCCGGCGGACGAGATCGAGCGGATCGCGCGGTACTGCCTGGAGGAGCGCGGCCTGCACACCGTCGTGAAGCTGAACCCGACGCTGCTCGGCAAGGACGAGGTGCTCGCCGTCCTGCGCGACGGCCTCGGCTTCACCGAGATCGACATCGCCGACGAGACGTTCGCGCGCGACCTGCAGTACGGGAAGGCCGTCGAGCTCATCGGGTCGCTGGAGCCGGTCGCCGCCGCGCGCGGCCTGACGTTCGGCGTGAAGCTGAGCAACACGCTGGCGATGCGCAACCACGCGGGGCGCCTGCCCGGCGGCGAGATGTACATGTCGGGCCGGGCGCTCTACCCGGTCACGATGCGGCTGTACGACCGGCTGCTGCACGAGTTCGGCGGGCGCCTCCACGTGTCGTACTCGGCGGGCGCCGACGCGGGCAACGTGGCGGACATCCTGGCGTGCGGCGCGCTGCCGGTGACCGGGTGCACCGACCTGCTCAAGCCGGGCGGCGTCGCCCGCATGGGGCAGTGGATCGACGCCGTGGCCGACCGGATGCGCGAGCGCGGCGCGGCCACGCTCGCGGATCTGTCGCGCGACCGGCTGGCCGCCGTGCGCGTGGCCGCCGACGCGGCGCTGCGCGACCCGCGGTACAAGAAGGGCGCCTTCCCGCACGGCCTGCCCAAGGTGTCGTCGCCGCTCGGCCCGTGGGACTGCGTCGTCGCGCCGTGCGCGGAGGCGTGCGCCGTCGCGCAGGACGTGCCCGAGTACGCCTGGCACATCGCGCGCGGCGACGACCGGGCGGCCCTCGAGACGATCCTCGCGCGCAACCCGCTGCCCGGCGTGACCGGCCACGTGTGCACGCGCCTCTGTGAGACGCGCTGCACGCGCAACGACTACGAGGAGAGCGTCGCCATCCGCGCGCTCAAGCGCTTCGCCGGGGA
>JAJXZZ010000351.1 GCA_021779795.1 Acidobacteriota bacterium
GGATGCGCTTCACGTTGCCGGCCTTGGCGTCCTGCTCGTGGAAGAACGGCGAGGAGACGGTGAACCAGGACGGGCAGAAGCCGGCGAACACGCCGCTCGCCTCACCGATCAGCAGGATGATGATGGTGATGTCGTCGGCGGCGTCGGTGGCGGCCACGGCTTACCGTTCGAACAGCGAGGCGCGAAGGTTCGGCGGGGTCGGGGCCACCTGGATGATGGGATCGGCCTCGCCGGGGTTCAGCAGTCCGGTCGGTCGCGGCAGGTTATAGGTCGGGTGCGGGGTCACGGGCAGCACGCCGGCGTTGGGCTTGGGTCCCGACCAGGCCGCGGTGCTGGCGACCTCGTTCGCGTCGAGGAACTTCACTAGATCCTCCCTACCTTGAAGATTGCGCCGGCCTTGGCGTCACCGTGGAACCAGTGCGTGCCGTCCTGGTCCAGGCGGATCATGTCGGCCGTGCCGTCGGCGTGGCGGTGGTGGCGGTACGCGGTCGCAGTCGTGCCCACCAGGGCGTCGGACTCCCACTGAGCCTCGGGCGCGATCGACTGCTTGTAGGCGGCCTGGTCGGGCGTGAGCTGGCCGACCATGGCGCGATCGCGTGGGGTCTTCTGCGACCAGCGGGCGAGCACGGGCTAGGCCTTGTGCAGGACGTAGCGCTTGGTGAGGGTCCAGCCGCCGTAGACGGCGAGACCGAGGACCGCGAGGCCTCCGAGGTTCTTCATGCTGCTGCCTTCTTTCTCTTGTTCCGACTCCGATAGTACAGGTAGCCGCCCCCGCCGATCAGTCCGGCGATGAGGGCGTACTTCACCCAGCTGCTCGAGAGCAGCGAGCTCATCGAAGTGGTCGTCGCCGGCGCCGGCGTGGTTGTGCCGGCCTGCTCGCTCGCCAGGGCCGCGGCGTCGGCCGCGTAGGTCTGGCCGGTGTTGGGGTCGATGGCGTAGATCGACTGGCCGCCGAGGTTGTAGCTCGAGGCCGCGTCGGTGGCCGGGTTAGCGGCCGGGGCGGTCGAGGGAGCCGCGCCGGTCGCGGTGGTGACGCCGCTCGAGTACGTGGTCGGGGCGGCCGAGCCGGTGACGGGAGCGTGCACCAGCGAGGCGGTCGCCTTTCGCTGGGCAACCGTGGACTGGTCGGTCCGTACTCGGTCCTGGAGGGCCTTCACCGCCGCCAGGTTGGCCGCGGTGGGCGACTTCTTCGCGATGGCCTGCTTCTGGGCGAGCGTGCCCTGTGCGGCCGCCAGGGCGTCGAGGGCGGGCTGGTAGGACGGCGGGGCTCCGGCCGACTGGCTCGTCACGGTGTTCTGGCTCGCCGTCGCCGAGGTGCCAGCGCTGCGGGCCTGGTTCGCGGCGCGGCGCTGGTTCGCCGCCCGCTGGTTCGCGGCGTAGCGCTGGTTCGCGGCCTTGATCTGGGCGGGGGTGCCGTGAAAGGTGGGCATCAGTGGCTTCCGTAGGTCGGCCAGCTGGTGTAGGGCCGCACGGCCGGCGTGGCGGTGCGCCCGCCGATGCGGGCCTTGAGGCTCGTCGCCGTGGTCGTCGCGTTGTAGGCGACCGCGGGCACGGGCATCGGCCGGTCGGTGAAGCGCCGCTTGATCATAACGAGGTGCCGGTTCATGCGGGCCAGGTAGGTGACGGGCTGGATGAAGTTCGGCGCGACCGCACTCGGCTGCCACTGACCGCCCCAGCTGAGGTCGGTCGTCGCGGCCGGGCGCGGGGACGCGACGGGGACGTTGCCGAGTATGGCCTCGACGACGTTGGCGCCGGCGCCGTAGGAGGCCGGATTCTCGACCATCGTCGGCAGGTAGGCGGTAAATCCCGAGGCGGGCGTTCCCATCGTGCGGATCTGGACGCGAGCCACTGCTAGCCGATCGTCTTGGGCGCGGTCGAGGTCTTGCCGAGCAGCCCGTTCACGCTCGGCACGAAGAGCTGGCTCGCGCCGTTGAAGGCGGTCGCGGTGCCCGTCGGGTGGATGAGGACGTCGGCGAGCATGAGCCCCCCGACCCCGAGGGCGAGGATGCTAAAGAACTTTCCGGCCATGTGATTCTCCTATGAGGTTGCGGTTGCGGTAGTGGGCGACTTGGCCGTGATGCTGGCGAGTTTGACCTTGCCCCCCGGGGTCCAGACGTTGAGCAGGGTCGCGACCACGAAGCCCCAGCCGATCAAGGCGGCGAGGTTGTCGCCGCGCTCGGGGAAGAAGGCGAGCGCCCCGTAGACGATGACGACGCTCGCGTACTGGCTCGGCAGCGGGAAGTGCGGGATCGGGTTGTCGACGTTGAGCCCGTTGCGCACGTCGCGGTACGTGATCACGATGGCCTCGGCGATGGCGGCGTTGACGACGGGCTTCACTGGTGCCCGTCCTTCGTCGTGGCCGCCACGGCCGGGGTCCACTTGCTCGGGATCATGAGGTCCAGCAGACCCCAGTTGCCGCCCTGGATCTGGGTCAGGCCGTAGTAGAGCACGGAGTATCCCAGAAACACGGTGATGACTCCGAGCCCGACCACGACTAGAGGATCGGCTTGGTGGCGGCGCCGGGGAGCGGCTTGACGAAGTGGTGGTAGAGGTAGACGGCGACGAGCCCCGTCCCCACTCCGTACCAGTAGCTGCGGTTCATGGATGGTCCTTTCAGTTGGGCAGGGTCGTGTAGAGGTACACCAGGCCGCCGATGCAGGCGACCCCGACCCAGAAGGCGATGCCGAAGGCGTCGTTCGGGGCCAGGGTGTCACCGACCGCGGCGGTCGGGCTGGTGAAGGACGGCCCGTAGGCCGCCTCGGTGGGTGAGGTCGGTCGGCCGACCGAGCCGTAGCGGGCCTGGGGTAGCGACTTCACGCCACCCCGCAGGCCCGCGCCGGCTCCGAAGTTGAATCCAGCCATGATCGTCTACAGCTCTGGCAGACCTTGTATGATGCTGCCCCCGGGCACGATCTGACCCAGGACCGCCGTGAAGGTCGCCGGCCCGCTGCTGAAGGTTCCCCACGGCGAACCGTAGAGCTGCAGCTGCGTGCCGGGGTTGGTCGACATGGTCGTCTCGCCGCTGTCGAGCAGGCCGAGGCTCTGCTGGCTGAGCGAGTTCTTGCGGGTGAAGGCGAGCACGCCGGCCGGTCGGGCGACCGCGCCGAACTCGATCCACTGGTTGTCGAACCACTCCTTCATCGTGGCGTCGATCACGGGGATGCCGTCGACGATGAACTGCAGCCGGTTCGGCCAGACCGAGTCGTTGCGGGCCCCGGTGGAGTCGCGGGCCACGAAGATGAACGTGTCGATGAAGCCGCCCACGCGGGCCAGCTGGATCGGCGTCGAGGATCCCGTGCCGACGACCGGGTTGACCGGCCCCTCGGCCCACTGGCGGGTCGTACCGATCCCCGGCGGCTCGAGGCTGGTGCCGTTGGGGGCGGTCGTCTCGGGCAGCCAGTAGAAGCTCGCGTCGACGGTCGTGGTGATCGTCGGGAAGAGCGCCGTGCCGCCGGTGAAGACCTGCCCGCCCGAGGCCAGGTTGAACTGGAGCGTGGGTGGCAGGGCCGCGTTGGCGCCGCCGGTGCAGCCGATGCCCTTCACGAACTCGAGGGGCAGCTGGTAGCTGAAGCTACCGGCGCCGGTCGTGTAGGAGAGGGCCGAGTAGCTCGGTAGGGTCGTCACGTCGTTGGTGCCGTTGTTCACGCCGAAGGATCCGCCGTAGAGGTTGATCAGCTTGGTCACGGTGTAGCCCGAGCCCGTGATCACCGGCGTC
>JAJXZZ010000352.1 GCA_021779795.1 Acidobacteriota bacterium
CGGACCGGGCGGGTTCGGCGGCCGGGGCGGCGGCTTGCGCGGCGGCGGGCTCGGCGACCGGATCGCGTTTGCCAACCGCCTGCGCTCGAACCAGCTGCGCGGGCAGGCGTCGTACCAGCTGGGCGGGTCGCCGCTCGACGCGTCGCCGTACTCCCTCACCGGGCGGCCGACCGACAAGCCGAGCTACCTGCAGCAGCGGATCACGGCGTCGGTCGGCGGCCAGTTCAGGATCCCGCACCTCTTCGACCTCGGGCCGCGCACGTCGTTCTTCCTGAACTACAACGGGAACCACTCGAGCGCCGCCTACCACGCGTACTCGACCGTCCCGACCGACGCCGAGCGCGCCGGGATCTTCACCGGGTCGCCGGTCCAGCTCGTCGATCCGCTGACGGGCCTGCCGTTCGCGAACGACGTCATCCCGGCCGCCCGCATCAGCTCGTCGGCGTCCGCGCTGCTGCCGTACATCCCGCACGCCAACGAGCCGGGGACGCGCCAGAACTTCTACTACTCGACGACCAACACCACGTCGTCGGACGACATCAACTTCCGGTTCATCCGGCAGTTCGGCGAGCAGACCCAGCGGCGCGGCCGCGGGGGCGTGTTCGGCGGCGGCCGGGGCGGCATGTTCGGCGGCGGCGCGAACGTCAACTTCGCGGTCCACTTCCACCGGCAGGAGAGCACGCAGAGCACGCCGTTCCCGACCGCGTCCGGGCGGACGTCGCAGACGGGATGGGACATCCCCTTCGGCGTCGCCTTCTCGCGGTGGGGGATCATGAACATGGTGCGGGGCGACTACAACCTGAACAGGAGCGCGGCGACCAACGCCTACGCCGGCGTCACCGACGTGGCAGGCGCCGCGGGCCTCGAGGGGGTCTCCGCCGATCCGTTCGACTGGGGCCTGCCGACGCTGTCGTTCTCGGGGTTCACGGGCCTGTCCGACATCGCCCCCTCGTCGCGGCGCGCGCGGACGATCTCGCTGAGCGACATGATGATCCGCTCCTACAAGCGCCACAACTTCCGGTGGGGCTTCGGCTACTCCGACACCCGTCTCGACAGCCGGACCGACGCGATGGCGAACGGCAGCTTCGTGTTCACCGGGCTGTTCACGAGCGGCGAGACGGCGACGGCGGGCAGCGGCGCCGACTTCGCCGACTTCCTGCTGGGCCTGCCGCAGCAGGCCTCGGTCCAGTACGGGCCGGGGACCGAGCGGTTCCGGTCGCACGCGGTCAACGCGTACTTCCAGGACGACTGGCGGGCCACGCCGAACTTCACGCTGAACGTCGGCGTGCGCTACGAGTACCAGTCGCCTTACCGCGAGGCGGACAACCGGCTCGTGAACCTCGACGTCTCGCCGGGCTTCACGGCGGCGGTGCCGGTGGTCGCGGGCGGGATTGGCCCCTACTACGGGTTGTACCCGCTCACCCTCGTCAACCCGGAATACGGCGCGTTCGCCCCGCGGGTGGGGCTGGCCTGGCGGCCGAAGCCGAAGTGGATCGTGCGCGGCGGCTACGGCATCAACTACAGCTCGGTGCCGTACCTGCAGATCGCGCAGAAGCTGGCCGGCCAGCCGCCCTTCGCCACGACCGACACCATCGTCGGCACGACGGCCTCGCCGCTCTCCCTGGCGAACGCGCTGCTGACCTCGCCGGCGGCGACGACCAACAACTTCGGCGTGGATCCGAACTACCGGATCGGCTACGTCCAGCTGTGGAACGCGGACGTGCAGCGCGACCTGACGCGGACGTTCAACGTCGGCTTCAGCTACGTCGGCACGCGGGGATCGAGCCTCGACATCCTGCGCGCGCCCAACCGGGGGCCGGACGGCACGACGATCACCGGCGTGGCGCCGTTCATCTGGGAATCGTCCGGCGGCATCTCGACGATGCACGCCGTCTCGGCCCGGGCGCGGAAGCGGCTGTCGATGGGGTTCCAGGTTGGCGGGACCTACACCTACTCGAAGGCGTTCGACAACGCGTCGAGCCTCGGCGGGGGAGGCGGCGTGGTGGCGCAGAACGACAAGGACCTCGCGGCCGAGTGGGGGCCGTCCAACTTCGACGTGCGGCACCGGTTCACCGGCGACTTCAGCGTCGAGCTGCCGTTCGGGTCGGACCGCCGTTGGCTGAACCGTGACGGCCTGGCCAACGAGGTGTTCGGCGGGTGGATGCTGAACGGCACCGTGTCGTTCGCCTCAGGGTCGCCGTTCACGGCGCGCGTGGCCGGCGCGATCTCGGACGTCGCAAGCGGCGTCAACGGGACGCTGCGCGCCGACTACAACGGGCAGCCGATCGCGATTGCCGACCCGACGCTGACCGGGTTCTTCAACACGGCGGCTTTCAGCCTCCCGGCGCCGGGCACCTTCGGCACCGCCGGGCGGAACACGATCGTCGGGCCCGGCACCGAGACGTTCAACCTGGCGCTGATGAAGAACTTCACCGTGCGGGGCCTGCGGACGCTGAGCGTCAGGGTCCAGGCCAACAACGTGATGAACCTCGTGGTCTGGCAGTCGATCGACACCACGGTCAACTCGCCGACGTTCGGCCATGTCACCTCGGTCGGGCAGATGCGATCGGTGCAGATCGTCCTGCGGGCGGGTTTCTGAGGGGCACGCGCGCCATGGCATTTCATCTTCGGTCCCGTGCGCTGTGGGCGGCGTCGATCGCCGCGACGACCGGCGTCCTGCTGGCTCCCGGTGGTGCGCGCGTGCTCGTGGCGCAAGGGCAGGGAGGGGCGCCGCAGCGCCCCGCGGCCGTGTTCAGGTCGAGCGTCGATCTCGTGACGGTGAACGTCGTCGTGCGCGACGAGAGCGGGCACGTGGTCCGCGGGCTGACCCGTGACGACTTCACCGTGACCGAGGACGGGCGGACTCAGACCATCGACACGTTCGACTTCGAGGAAGTCGCCACCAGGCCGATCGAGGCTCCGCCGGCGGGCGTCACCACCGTCCTCGGCAGCGTGGGCCGGGCGCCGGCGGCGCCCGCCTCCCCGGCGCCGGCCGAGCCGGCCCTCGACCTCCACGGCCGGCGCCTGATCGCGATGCTGTTCGACCTCAGCTCGATGCAGCCGGAGGAGGTCGCGCGGGCGGTGGACTCCGCCCGCGACTACATCGAGAAGCGCCTGACGCCGGCCGACATGGTGGCGATCGCCACGCTGTCCACGACGCTGCAGGTGCCGCAGGACTTCACGTCCGACCGCGCCGCGCTGCTGCGCGCGCTCGATCGGCTGGCCGGCGGCGAGGAGATGGGCTTCGACGAGATCACCGCGCCCGACCCGACCGACGCGTCGAGCACGGCCTTCACCGCCGACGACGGCGAGTTCACCCTCTTCAACACCGACCGGCGGCTGCAGGCGATCCAGGCGCTGACCGACGCGATGGCGCCCATCGAGCAGAAGAAGTCGCTCATCTACTTCAGCAGCGGGATGACGCAGACCGGCCTCGACAACCGCGTCGCCATCCGCACCGTGATCGACCGCGCGGTCCGGAGCAACGTGTCGATCTACACGGCCGACATGCGAGGCCTGCAGGCGCTCGGGCCGGCGGGCGACGCCAGCCAGGCGAGCACGCGGGGGCAATCGGCCTTCTCGGGGGCGGCCGTGTCGGGGCGGTTCGACACGATGGCGGCCTCGCAGGACGCGCTGTCGTCGCTGGCCGAAGACACGGGCGGCCGCGCTTTCTTCGACCTGAACGACTTCGGCACGGTGTTCGACCGCG
>JAJXZZ010000353.1 GCA_021779795.1 Acidobacteriota bacterium
ACGGCCGCGGACGCCCGGCATGACCAGGTCGGTCAGCAGGACGTCGAAGCCGGTCCGCGGGTCGGCGATGATCGACAGCGCCTGCCTCCCGTCGGCGGCCTCGATGACGCGGTAGCCGTGCCGCTCGAGGATCCGCCGCGCCACCGTCCGCACGCTGGCCTCGTCGTCCACCAGCAGCACCGTTCCGGAGGGAGCCGGGCGCTCGCCTTCCCTCTCGGGCGGCGCCGGGTCCGCCCCGGCCGTCGCCGCCCGGGGCAGCAGGACCGTGAACGACGACCCGCGCCCGACGGCGCTCCGCACGAAGACCCGCCCGCCGGCGCCGGCGACGATGCCCTGCACCATGGCCAGGCCGACGCCGGTCCCGTTGGGCTTGGTCGAGAAGAACGGCTCGAAGATCCGGGAGAGGACGTCGGCGGCGATGCCGACGCCATCGTCGGTCGCCGCGAGGGAGACGTAGTCGCCGGGCGCGAGGTCGCCGGTTTCCGGCGACGAGGCATCGACGACGCGGTTGGCCGTGGCGATCTCGAACGTGCCGCCGTCGGGCATCGCGTCGCGCGCGTTGGCGGCCAGGTTGACCAGCACCTGCTCGATCTGCCCCTGGTCCGCGCGCACGGGCCACAGGCCGCTGGCGAGCGCCAGGCGCACCGTCACGCTCGACGTGACCGACTGGCGGAGCACCGGCAGCAGGTCCTCGACGACCCGGTTGAGATCGATGACCGAGGGCTGCACGGGCACCTGGCGGCGGAAGGCCAGCACCTTCCGCGTCAGGTCGCCCGCGCGGTCCACCGCGTGACGGATGTGCGACAGGTCCTCGCGCGACGGCGAGCCCGGCTCCACGTCGGCCGCCAGCAGGTCGGCCGTGCCGCGGATGACCGTGAGCGCGTTGTTGACGTCGTGGGCGAGGCCGTCGGCCAGGCGCGTCACGGTGTCGAGCTTCTGCGCGTGGTGCAGCCGCCGTTCGAGCTCGCGGCGGACCGTCACGTCGCGGCCGTTGAAGATGAAGCCGCCGACCGACGCGTCGCCGCGCCGATCGTTCCAGAGCATCTCGATGTCGCGCCAGCCGTCGGGGCCGGCCGGCAGGTGCAGCAGCAGGCGGCGCGGACCCCGCCCGGACGCGATGACCGAGCCGAGGGCGTCCCGGTCGTCCTCGCGGACGACGTCCGGCAGGCGGTTGCCGGCCCGGAGCGGCGAAGCCTCGCCGAACGCGCGGTCGGCGGCCGGGCTGGCGTAGCGGATCGTGCCGTCCGGGCCCACGATGAGCGCGATGTCCGAAGAGTGCTGCACGAGCGAGCGGAACCGCGCCTGCTGCTCGACCTGGCGGCGGAACAGCCGGTCGTTCTCGTCGAGCTCCACGACCTGGCGGGTGACGAGCAGGCCCAGCATGACCGACGTCGAGACGGCCAGGACGCCGAGGAACTGCCGCTCGCCCGCGTAGACGCGGCCGAGCAGCAGCAGGAAGGCCGCGGCCACCACCAGGTAGGAGAAGCCCGACCGCTCGCGCGGTCCGGACTCGTCGCCGCGCCCGGGGCCCACGCCGTCATGACGGTAGCGGGCGCCGGCGACCCGCGCCGCCACCCACCGGAAGATCCAGGCCAGGAACCACAGGCCGTCGATGGCGTCGCCCGGGCGATAGCGCGGCTGCCCGGGGGTGTTGGTCGTGACCATGAAGGAGTAGCCGGCCGCCGCGTACGCCATCACGCCGACCGCCAGCAACATGAGCGCGATCCGCGTGCCGCGGTCGCGCTTCTGCAGCGCGCCGACCGCCGCCGCGACGAACGCCGCGAAGTTCACCACGGGGCCGATGACGGCGTCCATCCGCAATGCCGCCGGCAGGACCCTGAACCAGAGGAGCAGGCCGAAGTACAGGGCGACGGCCGATCCGGCCAGCACCACCACGAGGGCGTCGAGGAGGAACCCGATGCGGCCACGGCCTTCGAACTTCCGGCCCGGGAACACCAGGCAGGCCGAGACGAACAGCAGGCTGTGGAGGCGCTCGATGCCGCTCGCCCAGGCTGGCGGCGCCACCGGGCCGGTGAGCTGGACGTAGACGTCCCAGGCGCTTCCGCCCGCGAAGAGCGCGAGCGCGGACGCGGCCAGCAGGTACCACGCGGTGCGCGTGCGCGCGTCGAGGCCGGGCAGGCGGGCGTTGCTCCACCCGGCCCACGCGACGGCCAGGCCGAGCGGGTAGAAGGCTGCCGATCCCGCGGCGATGGTCGCCGGGGTTCCCGGCGTGCGGAACGCCAGCCAGGCGAAGAACGCCGCCGCGTAGGCCGCGGCGGCGACGTCGGCGGCGCTGGCGCCGGCCAGGATGCGCCGCGCCGCGGCGAGCGGAGCGGGGCCGGCGGTGTCAGCCATGGGGTTCGGCCATCACTTGCCCGCGTTCCTCACGTACCGGTCCAGGAACGTCTCCATCCGATCGAAGGTGTAGAGCCACCGGCTGTAGAGCAGCGACTCGTGGACGTCGTCCGGGAAGACGACGACCTCGTTGTGGACGTTGCGCGCGCGCAGCAGCTGCACGAGCCCGATCGTCTGCGTGAACGCGACGTTCCGGTCGTCGTCGCCGTGCACGAACAGGACCGGCGACGTCCAGGCGTCCACGGCCGACGCCGACGACGAGGCGTAGGCGACGTTGTTCGGGTCGAGCACGTTCGTGTAGAGGTGCACGCCCGCCATGTCCACGCCCGCGACGAAGATGTCGGAGTTGCGCGCCAGCGCCTCGGACGTCAGCAGGCCGCCGTAGGAGAGCCCCCAGATGCCGACCCGCTTCGGATCGACGTCGGACCGCCCCTGCAGGTACTTCGCGCCGGCGACGACGTCCTGGTACTCGGCGTTGCCGCGCGCGCCCGTGTTCGGGGCGTAGCGGAACGACTTGCCGTAGCCGACGCCGCTGCGGTAGTTGACCGAGAGCACCACGTAGCCCTGCGCCGTGAGCCACTGGTTCATCGCGTAGGCGAGGTGGTAGAACCACATGTAGTGGTAGCCCGGCAGCATCTGGCGCACCGGGCCGCCGTGCACGAAGATGAGCGCCGGCCGGCGCTCGCCCGGCTTGATGTCCTTCGGCAGGAACAGCTGGTTGTGGATCACGAGGCCGTCGGCCGCCGTGGTCAGGACGACTTCCGGGACCACCTGCGCGTCGTACGGGAACTGCTTCGGCAGCGTCGGGTAGACGATCGTCGGCGTCCCGCCGGTCGGGGCCACCAGGCCGACCGACTGCGGGCGCCTGGCGTCGGCGGCCAGCAGCGCCACCTGCCGGCCCGAGGCGAGCGGCACGGGATAGGTCTCGATGCCGTCCCCCTTCGTCAACTGCACCGGCTCGCCGCCCGACGTCGGGACCTTCCACGCGTGGCGGTGCTCGATGTCGCCGAAGTTGCCGCAGTAGAACAGCGTCCGGCCGTCGGGCGAGAGCGAGGTGAACGCCGTCCCCTCGATGAAGCCGTCGTCGGGCGTGATGGCGAGCGGAGCCGCCGACGGCCCGTCCACCTTCACCGAGTAGAAGCGCAGCCACTCGCCGGGCTCGGCCGTGAACAGGACGACGTCATTGGCCCACTCGATCGCGCTGACGGCGCCGAACGTCGAGTCGTCGGGCGCCGGGTGCCAGAACGCGTGCGACTCGGCCGTCGCCACGTCGGCCACGCGCAACTCGAGGGCGTGGCCGCCGGGGAGCCTCGCCGAGTAGAGGCCGGGCTCCTTGGCCAGCGGCGCGCCGGC
>JAJXZZ010000354.1 GCA_021779795.1 Acidobacteriota bacterium
GCGCCCGACGTCGTGCAGCGGCTCGCCGACCGCGGCCTCGTGTCGCTGAGGCGCGACCGGGTGGAGCGCGACCCGTTCGGCGCCTCGTCGCTCGACGTCGCCGCGGCGCCCGCCGACCGCGCGCTGGCCGACGAGCAGGCCGCGGCCTGGGACAGGCTCCGCGCGCTGGCGGCCGAGCGGCGCTTCGCGCCCGTCCTGCTGCACGGCGTGACGGGCAGCGGCAAGACGGAACTCTACCTGCGGCTGGCCGCCGAGATGCGCGCCGCCGGGCGGACCTCGCTCGTGCTGGTCCCCGAGATCGGCCTGACGCCGGCGCTGGCGAGCGCGTTCAGGGCCCGTTTCGGCGAGCGCGTGGCCATCCAGCACAGCGGGCTGTCGGACGGCGAGCGCTACGACCAGTGGCACCGGATCCGGCGCGGCCTGGTGGACGTCGTGGTGGGCACGCGCTCGGCCGTCTTCGCGCCGCTCGCCGCCCCCGGCCTCATCGTGGTGGACGAGGAACACGACGGGTCGTACAAGCAGGAGGAGAGCCCGCGCTACAACGGCCGCGACGTGGCCGTCATGCGCGCCAAGCGGGAAGGCGCGCTGGTCGTGCTCGGCTCGGCCACGCCGTCGCTCGAGAGCTACCAGAACGCCGCCGCCGGCCGCTACGAGCTGATCGTCCTGGAGCGGCGCGTGCTCGACCGGCCGCTCGCCAGCGTCAGCCTGGTCAACATGCGGGACGAGTTCGCCGAGCGCGGGCCGGACGTCGTGCTGAGCCAGGCGCTCGTGGACGGGATCGCCGCCCGGCTGGCGCGGGACGAGCAGGTGCTCGTGCTGCTCAACCGCCGCGGCCTGGCCACGGCCGTCGTCTGCCGGCAGTGCGGCGGGACGGTGAGCTGCCCGAACTGCAGCGTGCCGCTGACCGTGCACGAGGGCTCGCGCGGCCTGCTGCGCGCGCGCTGCCACTACTGCAACCACTCGGCGGTCGTCCCGCGGGCGTGCCCGTCCTGCGCGGCGCCCTACCTGGTGCAGACCGGCTTCGGCACCGAGCGGGTCGAGCGCGAGGTGGTCGCCGCCTATCCGCACGCGCGGGTGGCGAGGATCGACCGCGACACGATCCGGCGCCGGGGCGCGGCGGCCGCCCTGCTGGGGCAGTTCGCGAGGCGCGAGATCGACATCCTCGTCGGCACGCAGATGATCGCCAAGGGGCACGACTTCCCCCGCGTGACGCTGGTGGGCGTCGTGTCGGCCGACGTGGGCCTCGGCCTCGCCGACTTCCGCGCGTCGGAGCGGACGTTCCAGCTGCTCACGCAGGTCGTGGGCCGCGCCGGCCGCGGCGACGAGCCCGGCGAGGCCATCGTGCAGACGCTGTTCCCCGAGCACTACAGCATCCGCCACGCCCGCCGCCAGGACTACCGCGCGTTCTTCGAGGAGGAGATCGCCTTCCGGCGCGCGATGCTGTACCCGCCCCAGGTGGCGATGACCAGCGGCATCGTCCGCGCGTCGAGCCTCGAGGCCGCGATGCGGGACGCCGAGGCGATCGTCCGCGACCTGCGCGCGTCGGCCCGCGCCGGCCACTTCCTGGTGCTCGGCCCGGCCCCCGCCCCGTTCGTCAAGCTGCGCGGCGAGCACCGCGCGCAGTTCTTCCTCAAGGGCTCGCGCCGCGCCGCCATGCGCGCCGCCGTCCGGGGGGCGCTCGACGCCCGCCCGGAGCTCCGCCGCCGCGTCGTCATCGACGTGGACCCGATGACGGTGCTGTGACGGGACCCGGGGCGGCAGGCGCGAAGGCCCGCCGCCGGCTCACTTGTGCAGCAGGTCGAGCGGCTGGATCGGCGCGGGCGTGAAGCTCAGGATGAAGACCGCCAGCGCCACCAGCGCGAGGATCATCCGCGTCCGGTCGAGCGGCACCTGCTCGTCCTCGGTCGGCGGGTGGCTCGCGCCGAACGCGAACAGCATCCCGACGATGAGCATGGTCCAGACCGCCCAGCTCATCGAGAAGTAGGTCAGCACCGCCGCGACGCCCATGGCCACGAAGGTGACCTTCGTCGAGCGGCGCCCGAGCACGGCGTACGAGATGTGGCCGCCGTCGAGCTGGCCGATGGGAAACAGGTTCAGCGCCGTCGCCAGCAGGCCAAACCACGCCGCGAACGCCATCGGGTGCATGTTGAGCGTGTAGCCGTCCTTGATCGGCCCCCAGATGAGCCAGGTGGCCGCCTTGAACGCCAGCGGCTCGCCGAGCGACAGCATCCCCTCGGACGCCTTCGGCATCGGGACGACGTGCGACATCGACAGGCCGATGAACAGCGCCGGGATCGCGACGACGAAGCCGGCGAGCGGGCCGGCGATGCCGATGTCGAACAACTGGCGCTTGCTCCTGATCGGCTGCCGGATCCGGATGAACGCGCCGAGCGTCCCGGTCAGGAAGAACGGCGGCAGTGGCAGGAAGTACGGCAGCGACGCGTTGACCCGGTAATGGACGCAGGCGAAGTAGTGCCCGAACTCGTGCGCGCCCAGGATGGCGAGGATCGTGAGGCTGTACCAGAACCCGGCGAGGAGCAGCGACCAGCCGAACTGCACATGGACCTGCCGGAAGTCCGCCATCCACCCCGCGTAGTGATCGGCGCCGACCAGCGTCGTCGTCAGCAGCGTGAGGAGGAAGAGCAGGACGTGGACCCAGACGCGGTTCCGCGGGTAGAGGCCCCGAAGAAACTGACCGGGCAGCACTTGCCGGGATTCCACGTCGAGGGGGATCCGCGGTACACTGACCGAGTCCACCCGGAAGGGCGGAGGGAACGACGGCATCCCGTGTTCGGCTTCGGGCGCCTGGCGCCCGGCCTCGTCGGGTGCGGAAGCTGCGGGATCGTCTGGAATGTCGGCCAAGGGATCAGTCAGCTGATGTTCTGCAAATCTTTGCCCGGCTTGAACCTGATGGTTCGGCCCGGCGGGATCCGCACTTCTTTCCCGGTGCGGGGATTGCGGCCGATGCCGCGCTTGCGGGGCTTGACCTGGAAGACGCCGAACCCGCGGAGCTCGATGCGGTCGCCGCGCTGCATGGACACGCGCATGGCGTCGAACACCGCGTCCACCGCCAGCTCGGCCTTGACCTTCGTGATGTCGGCGGCTTTCGAGACCTCGTTGACGATGTCGACCTTGATCATGCGGTTGGCGCTCCAGGGAAGCTGCTAAATAGCATAAAGATAGACACTTACGCTGTCAAGACCGAGCCGGAGTCCGCGGCTCGCGCCGCGCCGCAGCCTCTCGGGACATCACGCCGCTCGCGGAAGGAACCTGTGCACAGACGAGCATTGCCGGTTGTCGCGCTGGTCGGTCGCCCCAACGTGGGGAAGTCCACGCTGTTCAACAGGATCACCGGGACGCGCCGGTCGATCGTGACGTCGGTGGCCGGGACGACGCGCGATGTCATCTCCCAGCCGGTGACCTGGAACGGCGTGCAGTTCTCGCTGATCGACTCGGGCGGCGTGTACGGGGCCAGCGAGGACCCGCTGCACCACATGGTCCACGAGCAGGGGCGGCGCGCGCTCGAGTCCGCCAGCCTCGTCGTGCTGGTCGTGGACGGGCGAGAGGGGCGGCAGTCGGGCGACGATGAGGTGGCCCGGGCGCTCCGCGCCGCGGGGGCGCCCATCATCCTGGCGATCAACAAGATGGACGACCGCCGCGCGCGCGACGGGGCGATGGAGCTCTTCCAGCTCCGCATCGACC
>JAJXZZ010000355.1 GCA_021779795.1 Acidobacteriota bacterium
CCCGGCCGAGGTCGGGAAGTTTTCCACAGCGCGCCGACCCGTGTGGTCCCCGTGGGCTGTGGACGGCCGGCCGGCGCGGCCGACGGCGGCCGGGCGGGGAAGTCGACGCGGCGATCTTTCCACAGCGCAAGTTGTTCATGGGAAAGGACTAACAGCTGTTCTTCGTCATTTCCACATAGCATTATTTCCTATATAATTAGATCTTTGGGATCTAAGGATCTTCAATACCAAGTACCGGCGTTCACCGAACTCTTCACACACTCACCCGCGAGGTCAAAGGCGCCATGGAATTAGTTGTTCGCAAGAACGACCTGCTGCGCGAACTGCAACTCTTCCAGGGAATCGTCGAGCGCAACAACACGATTCCCGTGCTGGCCAACGTGCTGATGGAGGCTGAGGGCGAGGAGCTGCGGTTCCTGGCGACCGACCTCCAGGTGGCGCTGCGCAGCCAGTGCGCCGCGTCGGTGGCGAAGGGGGGCAAGCTCACGCTGCCCGCGAAGAAGCTGTTCGAGATCATCCGGGTGCTGCCCGAGACCGAGATCCGGATCCAGCAGGACAAGTCGGGCGTGCGCGTGGCGGCCGACCGGTTCGACTCGCGGATGCAGGCGATGCCGGCCGAGGACTTTCCGACGCTGCCGCACCCGGCCGGCGCGCCGGTGCTCGCGCTGCCGGCGGTGACGTTCGGCCAGATGATCGCCCGCACGCAGTTCGCGACGACGAGCGACGACACGCGGTACTTCCTGAACGGCGTGCTGCTCGTGGCGGGCGAGGGGCACTTCTCGCTGGTCGCGACCGACGGCCACCGCCTGTCGCTCGTGCGGGCCGAGCGCGCGGGCGAGGCGCCGGCCGAGGAGGTGCGCGTCATCCTGCCGAAGAAGACCGTGGCCGAGCTGGGGCGGCTGCTCCTCGATTTCGAGGGGGACGTCCTGTACGAGCGGCAGGAGAACCACCTGTTCTTCAAGGTGGGCGACCGGGTGCTGATCTCGCGGATGATCGAGGCGCAGTTCCCGGCCTTCGAGCGCGTGGTGCCGAAGGGGAACGACAAGGTGATCGAGTTCGAGCGCGAGCGGCTCGCCAACGCGCTCAAGCGGGTCGGCCAGCTGTCGCCCGAGCGGTCGCGCGCGGTCAAGTTCGCCATCGAGGAAGGCAAGGTCGAGGTGTCGTCGAGCAGCCCGGAGTTCGGCGAGGCGACCGAGACGATCCTCGTGGACGACTACAAGGGGAACCCGCTGCAGATCGGCTTCAACGGCCAGTACGTGCTGCAGTTCCTGGACGTGGTGGGCACCGACAAGGTGGCGCTCGAGCTCAAGGACGAGGTCAGCCAGGCCGTGATGCGGCCGGTCGGCCAGGACGGGTTTTCCTACACCTACGTGTTGATGCCGATGCGCTTCTAGGCCGGGAGGCCGGTGCGAGCCCCCGGGATGCCGATGCTCATGCCCGATCGTCCAGACCGCCTCAACCCCGAAGCCGAGACCGCAGCCCCGCAGGCGCCGCCAGAAGAGGCGGCGGCCTCGGCGGGGCCGGGCGCGGACCAGCTGCCGGAGGTGTCGGCGGACGCCGAGAGCTACGGCGCCGACAAGATCAAGGTCCTCGAGGGCCTCGAGGCCGTCCGGCAGCGGCCGGCGATGTACGTCGGCTCGACGGGCGTGCAGGGACTCCACCACCTGGTGTACGAGGTGGTGGACAACTCGATCGACGAGGCGCTGGCCGGCTACTGCGACACGATCGGCGTCACGATCCACGTGGACCAGTCGGTGACGGTGGTCGACAACGGCCGCGGCATCCCGGCGGACATGCACGAGAGCGGCCGGTCGGCGGCCGAGGTCGTGCTGACGGTGCTGCACGCGGGCGGCAAGTTCGACAACGACAGCTACAAGGTGTCGGGCGGCCTGCACGGCGTCGGCGTGTCGGTCGTCAACGCGCTCTCCGAGACGCTGCAGCTCGAGATCTGGCGCAACGGGCTGGTCTACCGCCAGGCGTACGACCGCGGCAAGCCGCAGTCGGGGCTCGAGGTCTCCGGCAAGACGAAGAAGCGGGGGACGAAGATCACGTTCCTGCCCGACGCGCAGGTGTTCGAGACGATCGAGTTCAGCTTCGACACCCTGGCGCAGCGGCTGCGCGAGCTGGCGTTCCTCAACCCGGGCGTCGCCATCACGCTCGACGACGAGCGGGGCGACGGCCGCAGCCACCGGTTCCAGTACGAGGGGGGGATCCGCGAGTTCGTCACGCACCTGAACCGGAACAAGACGGGCGTGACCGACAAGCCGATCTACATGCGCGGCGAGCGCGACGGCATCGAGGCCGAGATCGCGCTGCAGTGGAACGACGGCTACACCGAGACGCTCTACAGCTTCGCCAACAACATCAACACGCACGAGGGAGGCACGCACCTCTCGGGGTTCCGCGCCGCGCTCACGCGCACGGTCAACTCGTACGCGGCGAAGAACGGCCTGACGAAGGACCTCAAGGAGAGCATCAGCGGCGACGACATCCGCGAGGGGCTCACCGCGGTGATCAGCGTGAAGATCCCCCGGCCGCAGTTCGAGGGCCAGACCAAGACGAAGCTGGGGAACACCGAGGTCAAGGGGATCGTCGAGGCGATCGTCAACGACAAGCTCGGCGCCTACCTCGAGGAGAACCCGGCGGTCGCCCGCCGCGTCGTGCTCAAGTCGGTCGAGGCGGCCCGGGCCCGCGACGCCGCGCGCAAGGCGCGCGACCTGGTGCGCCGGAAGGGGGCCCTCGAGAACAGCAGCCTCCCGGGCAAGCTGGCCGACTGCCAGGAGCGCGACCCCGCCCGCTGCGAGCTGTACATCGTCGAGGGGGAGTCGGCCGGCGGGTCGGCCAAGCAGGGGAGGGACCGCCGCTTCCAGGCCATCCTGCCGCTCAAGGGGAAGATTCTCAACGTGGAGCGGGCGCGCTTCGACAAGATGCTCGGCAGCGAGGAGATCAAGACGATGATCTCCGCGCTCGGCTGCGGCGTCGGCCCCGAGGACTTCGACATCGACAAGCTGCGCTACCACCGCGTCATCGTGATGACCGACGCGGACGTGGACGGGTCGCACATCCGGACGCTGCTGCTGACGTTCTTCTACCGGCAGCTGCCCGAGCTGATCGAGCGGGGCTACATCTACATCGCGCAGCCGCCGCTGTTCCGCGCCAAGCGGGGCAAGGCCGAGTACTACATCAAGGACGAGCGCGAGCTGGAGAACTGGCTGATCCACCGCGCGGTCGAGAGCCGCGTCGTCCGCCAGGCCGACGGCGCGGAGCTGTCGGGGCCGGCGCTCGAGCGGACGCTGCACCGGCTGGTCGCCTTCAACAAGCAGCGGCAGACCGTCGAGCGGCGCGGCTACGAGATCGACGTCGTGCGGGCGCTGATGGACCGCGAGGCGCGCGACCGGTCGTTCTTCGCCGACGCCGCGGCGCTGCAGCAGGTCGCCGACGCGCTGGCGTCGCCGACGCGCGAGGTGGCCCTGGAGCCCGACGAGGAGCACGACGTGTCGGCCCTGCGCGTGGAGGACCGCTCGAACGGCTACGCGCGCCACTACACGGTGGACGTGGACTTCGTCACCGGCGGCGAGTACCGGAACCTGCTCTCGGGCTACCGCGAGATCCGGGGGATCCGGCTCCCGGTCGTCGTTTTGGCGGGCGCGCCGGCGGCGCCGGCGGCGCCGGCGGACGCCCCGGCGGAGG
>JAJXZZ010000356.1 GCA_021779795.1 Acidobacteriota bacterium
AGCACCCTGACCGCGAGGCCGCGATCGCGCGCGCGGCCGACGTCGTCGCGGCCCACGTGGACCTCGACGCGCTGCTGGCCGTCGCCCGGTCGGCCAGGCCGGCCGCGTTCCCCGATCTCGAGCCCGGTCCCGCGCCGGCCGACGGCGTCCGGATCGGCGTCCTGCGCGACGAGGCGTTCAGCTTCTACTACCCCGAGAACCTGGAAGCGCTCGCCGCGGCCGGGGCCGATCTGGTGGACGTCTCGCCCCTGCGCGCGCCGGCCCTGCCGCCGCTCGACGCGCTCTACATCGGCGGCGGGTTCCCCGAGGTGCACGCGCGGCGGCTCGCGGCCAACGCCGGGTTCCTCGATTCCCTGCGGCGCGCGGCGGCGGACGGCCTGCCGGTCTACGCGGAGTGCGGCGGCCTGATGTTCCTCGCCCGCTCGCTGCGCACCGGCGAGGGGACCTTCCCGATGGCCGGCGTCATCGGCGCCGACGTCGAGCAGACGGCCAGCGTCCAGGGCCACGGCTACGCGGAAGGCGTCGTCGAGGCGCCCAACCCGTTCTTCCCGGTCGGCACCAGGCTGCTCGGCCACGAGTTCCACTACTCGCGCCTGCTCGACGCCGCCGGCGCGACGACCGTCGTCCGGCTCGAACGGGGGACCGGCGTGCGGGGACGGCGCGACGCGATCGTCGCCGGGAACGTCTGGGCGTCGTACGTCCACCTGCACGCCCTCGGCACGCCGGAGTGGGCGACGGGGATGGTGGCCGCGGCGCGACGACGCCGCGACCGGTCGGCGGCGCCGCAGGCGCCCGCCACGAGGTGAGGAGATGACAGCGACCGAGATGACCGAAACGCCGGGCGCGCGCGTCGAGCGCTGCCGCGCCGCCGTCGAGCAGAGCCCGCGATCCGCCGCCGCGCACTACAACCTCGGGCTCGCCTACACCGCGAAGGGGCTGGTGGAGCCGGCCGAACGGGCGTACCGCTCGGCCCTCGAGATCGATCCGGACCTGGTCGAGGCCTGGGTGAACCTCGCCGGCGTGCAGCTGCTGCAGTGGAACTTCGACGCCGCCGTCGAGTCCAACCGCGAGGCGCTGCGCCGGCGGGACGACCTCGTGCAGGCCCACTACAACCTGGGCCAGGCGCACCTGTACCGCGGCGAGGCGGCCGACCTGGTCCGCTGCTGCGAGCGGGTCGTCGCGCTCGATCCCAGCCACGCCGCCGGGCACTACTTCCTGGCTGTCGGCCTGCTCGCCACCGGCCAGTTGTCGGAGGCGCGCGCGGCGCTGACGCGCGCCACCGCGCTCGGGTTCAAGCCCCTGCCCGAGTTCCTGCGAAAGCTGGAGCAGGCCGAAGGCCACTCCGGTCATGCGCATTCCCGCTCCGAAGCCACCGCGCCGGAGCCGCCCAAGGAGGATTGAAGATCATGCCAGTGTTCACCAGCGGAGACGTGACCATCGACGTTGACGAAGACGGCTTCATGACGTCGCCGGAGACGTGGAACGATAGAGTCGCGGCCGCGCTTGCCTCGACCGAAGGCGTCAACCAGCTCACCGACGATCATTGGAAGGTCGTTCACTACCTGCGCAACTACTTCCTGCAGTTCGGCGTGGCGCCGATGATCAGGAAGCTGTGCAAGGAAACCGGGTTCGACCTCAAGACGATCTACGCGCTGTTCCCGTCCGGTCCGGCCAAGGGGGCCTGCAAGGTCGCCGGCCTGCCCAAGCCCACCGGCTGCGTCTAGTCGCCGACCGGCGTCGCGGAACCCGGGCGACGAGGCGTCGCCCGGGGGCCGCCGCCCGTCGCTTCCGACCCGGCGGGCGCCGGACGGGAGCCCACGTCTCCCGCCGACCCGTCCCTCCCGATGCGGCCTCCGCTGACGTTACGCTGCGGTAACGCGATACCGCTCCCTACACATCCCGTGCGAACGGCTCCGGCAAACAACCACCGGTTTTACAGGCGTTTACGACCATCTGCGGACGGGCCTCCGCGGGCACGCCGGTTGCTCACAGGACCGGGAGCGGGAGGTGTGCGTTGCGAGAGGACGAGGCGGCACGGGGGCTGGACGAGAAGTTGCGGCAGTGCCGCGGCGAGGTGCTCGACACGTGGCGCGAGGCCATCCTGTCGAGTTACGCCCCGCAGACGGCGAGGCTGCTGGCCGGCGCGGCCGACGCCTTTCGCAACCCGATCCGGCACCGGATCGACCGGACGACCGAGGCGGTCGTGGACGCGCTGGCGGACGAGGGCGCGGCCGGGACGCTCGGCGCCGCGCTCGACCCGATGATCCGCGTGCAGGCGGTGCAGGACTGCCGGCCGTCGCAGGCGCTGGCCTTCGTCTTCCAACTGCGGGCCGCGGTTTGCCGCGTCCTGGGCTCGCGGCTCTCCCCGGCCGAGCGCGCGCGCCTCGACGGGCGCCTCGACGAGGTGGTGATGGCGGCGTTCGACGTGTACGCCGGGTGTCGGCAGGAGCTCGAGCAGATCCGCGTCCGCGAGGCGCGCCGCCGCGTGGCGGCCCTGCTGTCGCAGGCCGCCGGTCCGGGACCGCGCGAACAGCGGGACCCTGCGGCGGGCCCGGCAGGGCCGGCTGACCTGAAGGAGTTGGCATGAGACCCGTTTACGGCCTGGTGGCGGTGCTGGCGCTGGCCCTGCTCGGCTGGTTCGGGGCCGGGGCGCCGTGGCTGCTCGGCGCCTGGGTGCCCGCCGCGGCGCTGGCGATCTTCATCGCGGGGTTCGTGTGGCGCGTCGTGCGGTGGGGGAACGCGCCCGTCCCGTTCAAGATCCCGAGCGTGGCCGGGCAGCAGGCCTCGCTGCCCTGGATCGAGCACTCGCCGCTCGACAGCCCGCGCAACGGCCGCGAGGCCGCGCTGCGCGTCGCGCTCGACGTGACGGCGTTCCGGGCCCTCTTCCGCAACACGCGCGTGCGGCGGGACGGGCGCGGCGCGCCGATCTACACGTCGGAGCGGCTGCTGTGGCTCGGGGCGATCGGCTTCCACTACGCGCTGCTCGTCGTCGTCGTGCGGCACCTGCGGTACTTCCTCGAGCCGCCGCCGGCGCTGCTCCAGGCGATCGACCGCTGGGACGGGTTCTTCCAGGTGACCGCGCCGACGCTCTACATGAGCGACGTCCTCCTGGCGGGCGCGGTGCTCTTCCTGCTCGGCCGCCGGCTGCTCGACCGGCAGATGCGCTACCTGTCGCTGCCGGCCGACTACTTTCCGCTCCTGCTCGTCGCCGGGATTGCCGGCACCGGGATCTACGCCCGGTACGTCGGCAAGGTGGACCTGGTCGCGGTGAAGGGCCTGGCGCTGGGCCTGGTGACGTTCCACCCGATCCTGCCCACGGCGCTCGACCCGGTGTTCGCCGTGCACCTGGCGCTCGTCAGCGCGCTGCTCGCGTACTTCCCGTTCAGCAAGCTGATGCACATGGGCGGCATCTTCCTGAGCCCGACGAGGAACCTGGCCAACGACAGCCGCCGCCGGCGCCACGTCAACCCGTGGAACCCGGAGGTGGAGGTGCACACGCGCGCGCAGTGGGAAGCGGAGTTCCACGACAAGCTGGTGGCCGCCGGGTACACCCTCGAGAGCGAACCGAGCCATGAACAAACCGCCTGACGAACTGCTGCGCGCCGAGTGGGCGCCGGCCTCGGCCGACTGGATGGACCCGTCGGTGGACTTCGAGGCCCGGCGGGGATCCTGGT
>JAJXZZ010000357.1 GCA_021779795.1 Acidobacteriota bacterium
TCGCCGTCGAACTGCAGCGAGGACACGCCGAGGTCGGCCAGGATCCCGTCAACGGCCCCGAGGCCGCGCGCGTCGAGGATGGCGTCGAGGCCGCGGTAATCCGCGTGGACGAACTCGACCCGCCCGGCCCACGGCGCGAGGCGCTCGCGCGCGATCGCGAGCGCCTCGGCGTCGCGGTCGATGCCCACGACCCGGCTCGCGCCCGCCTCCAGGACGGCCGCCGCGTGGCCGCCGAGGCCGAGCGTGCAATCCACGAACAGCCCGCCGCGCTCGGGAGCGAGGGCCCTCACGACCTCGGCCCTCATCACGGGCACGTGCTCGGGCATGGCGCTGGCCGTCCTGATCCCGCCTACGGGATCGTGATCTTCGAGGCCTGCCGCAGCAGGCCCGCCACGACACGCCTGTCGGCGTCGGTGAACGGCGACGCCGACAGGTCGGCCTTCAGGCGCTCGAGGTTCCAGACTTCCAGGTGGTCGAAGCTGCCGACCACGTCGACCTCGCCGGCCATCCCGGTCTTCTCGCGCAGCCGCTGATGGATGAGGACCCGTCCCTGGTTGTCGATGTCGGCGGCCTGGCCGTAGAAGCTGGTATGTTTGAAGAAGCGATCCACTTCGGGATCGCGCACCAGCCCCTGGGCGCCGAGCTGCTGCTCGATTTCGACCCAGACCGACATCGGGTACAGGCAGGCGCAGAGCCCGTCGAAGCTGGTCACGAAGAGCTCGCGACCGTGTTTCTCTTCGATCGCGGTGAGAAAATCGCGCGGGATCTTCAGGCGGCACTTTTCGTCGATTTTCGCCGTGAAGCTGCCGCGCAACATGACAGTTCTCCCACCTCACTCCACTTTGGGCCACACGGATGGTAAGTGACGGGCGGGACGATGTCAATCACGAAGAGAGAGCGCAGGCGGCCCCGCGCGAGCGGTCGTCGGCTCTTCGCCATCGCTTCGCTCGCAAGGCGACGGCGCGGCGGCTTCCGGGCCGGGCGGACGCGGCGTGCGGGCCCCGCGGCCCGCGTGGTAGCATCGTTGGCGCATCATGCTTCGAACTGCCCTGATTGGATTCCCGTCGTCCGGCAAGACCACGCTGTTCCAGCTGATGACGAGCCACCTCGAGGCGCCGCGGGCGGGCCACGGCAAGATCGAGGCGGTCATCGGCATGGCCCGCATGCCCGACGCGCGCGTCGACCGCCTGGCGGATCTGTACCACCCGAAGAAGAAGACGCCGGCCACGGTCGAGTTCGCGGATCTCGCCGGGGCCGGGCGGAGCGGGGCCCAGGCGCTGCTCGACGTGGCGCCGTACCGCAACGCGGACGCGCTGCTGCACGTGGTGCGCGCGTTCCGCGACCCGACGGTGACGCATCACGCCGACGCGATCGACCCGGCCGCCGACGCGCAGGCGATGGACGACGAACTGCTGCTCGCCGACCTCGCGGTGGTCGAGAAGCGGATCGAGCGGATCGACCGTGACCTGAAGAAGGGGCGGACCAGCGAGCTGGAGCGCGAGCGCGACCTGATCCTCCGCTGCAAGGACGCGCTCGAGAACGGCTCCCCCATCAGGGGCCTCGAGATGACCGACGAGGATCGGAAGATGCTCCGGGGCTTCCAGTTCCTGTCGGCCAAGCCGCTGCTGCTCGTCGTGAACCTCGACGACGCCGATGCGCCGCTGCTCGCCGACCCGGCGCGGGCGGCGGCGGAGCTGGGGCTGGCGCCGTTCCTCTCGCGCCCGCACACGGGCGTCGTCGGCGTCTGCGCGAAGATCGAGCTGGAGATCGGGCAGCTGGACCCGGCCGACGCGCGCGCGTTCCTCGCCGACCTCGGCCTGACCGAGTCGGGGGTCGATCGCGTCATCCGCACGACGTACGACCTGCTCGGCTACATCTCGTTCCTGACGGCCGGCGAGGACGAGTGCCGCGCCTGGTCGATCCCGAGGGGCACGCACGCGCAGCTCGCCGCCGGCGAGATCCACACCGACATCGCGCGCGGCTTCATCCGCGCCGAAGTCGTGCGATTCGAACACCTCGTCGGCCGCGGGTCGCTCGCCGCGTGCCGCGAGCACGGCGAGGTCCGGCTCGAGGGGAAGGAGTACGTCGTCCAGGACGGCGACGTGATCAACTTCCGGTTCGCGACCTAGCGCGCCGACGCGGGAGACGTCGTGGCCTCACCCGAACAGACGTCCGTCGTGATCCCGGCCTACAACGAGGCCCACGCGGTCGCTGACGTCGTCGCCGCCCTGCGGGGCGCGGCCGCCTGGCACGAGATCCTCGTCGTGGACGACGGCTCCGGCGACGGCACCGGCGAGGCGGCGAGGGCCGCCGGCGCCACGGTGGTTCGACACCCGTACAACAAGGGGAACGGCGCCGCGGTCAAGAGCGGCATCCGCGCCGCGACGGGCGAGTACATCCTCATCATCGACGCCGACGGCCAGCACCCGCCCGCCGACGCCCTGCGCCTGGTGTCGCGGCTCGGCGAGTACGACCTGGTCGTGGGGGCGCGCGCCGACGCGACGCAGGCGACGTGGGCGCGGCGCCTGGGCAACGCGGCGCTGAACCGCCTGGCCTCGTACCTGACGGGACGGACGATCCCCGACCTGACGTCGGGCTTCCGGGCCGCGGGGCGGGCGCCGCTGCGCGAGTTCCTGCACCTGCTGCCGAACGGCTTCTCGACGCCGACGACGACGACGCTGTCGTTCGTCAAGGCGGGCTACAACGTGACGTTCGAGCCGGTCGAGGCGCGCCGGCGCACGGGCCGGTCGAAGATCAACCTGCTCGGCGACGGCACGCGGTTCCTGCTCATCGTCCTCAAGATCGTGACGCTGTTCAGCCCGCTGCGCGTCTTCCTGCCGGTGAGCCTCGCCTCGTTCGCCCTCGGCGCCGGCTACGCGGCCTGGACCATCGCCACGCAGTCGCACGTGACCAACTCGTCGGTGCTCCTCATCATGCTCGGCGTCCTGGTCTTCCTGATCGGCCTGGTGTCCGAGCAGGTCGCCGCGCTCCGCTTCGAGCGGCGCGACTGACGCGCCGTCCCGGCGCCCGTTTCCCGCCGAGCGGGCGGGCGTATACTAGGCGCAGAGGATTCAGCCCATGAAATGGACGGCTTCGCTCGTCGCGGCGGCGGTCGTCGTCGGCCTGGCCGGTCCATCGCAGGCGGGCCAGGTGAAGCTCGAGATTCGAGCCGGGCTGGTGACGCTCGACGCCAGGGACGCCACCGTGCCGCAGATCCTGGCCGAGTGGGCCCGCGTCGGCCGGACGACGGTCGTCAACGCCGAGCAGGCGCCCGCCGGGCCGGTCACGCTGGTGATGACGGGCGTGCCCGAGCGGCAGGCCCTCGAGACGCTGCTCAGGACGTCGGCCGGCTTCGTCGCCGCCCCGCGCGAGGCGGACCAGCCGTCGGCGTCGGCCTACGACCGGATCGTGGTGATGCCCGGCCTTCGCCCGGCCGTCGTGCCCGTCAACACGGCGCGGCCCGCGACCAGCCCGATGCCGTTCATGCGCGATCACCGGGTGATGCCGCCGATCACCGTCGGCGAGGACGAGGACCAGCCCGAGCAGCAGCCGCAGGCCTCGCCGGCCTCCGCCATGCCGGCCGGCCAGCGGCCGGGACTGCCCTTCGCCAACCCGTATGCGCCGGCAGCCGGCGCCCAGCCGTCGGGCGCGCCGCCGATCCAAACGGAGAC
>JAJXZZ010000358.1 GCA_021779795.1 Acidobacteriota bacterium
GGCGCGGCGCCGGGCGCCGCCACCACGCCGCTCGCCTCGCGCAGCGAGCGCAGTTCGTCGGCCACGTCGTGCGCCGTGTCGGGACGGTCCTCGGGCGACTTGGCCAGGCAGCGCCTCACCAGCCGGTCCACCGTCGGCGGCGCCAGCGGCTGCACCGTCGTCAGCGCCGGCGGCTCGGCGCTCATGATGCCGGCGATCAGGCTGGCCGCGCTCGTCCCTTGGAACGGGCAGCGGCCCGTCACCATCTCGTAGAGGACCGCGCCGAGCGCCCACAGGTCCGTGCGCGCGTCGGCCGGCTTCCCCTCGACCTGCTCGGGCGCCATGTAGCGGAGCGTGCCGACGATCGTCCCCTCGCCGGTGATCGGCATCGACCGCGTGGGCGCCGACTCCAGGCCGGCGACCGCCGCGTACTCGCCGTGCCCCTTCAGCTTCGCGAGGCCGAAGTCGAGCAGCTTGGCGCCGGTCCGGGTCAGCATCACGTTGCCCGGCTTGAGGTCGCGGTGGACGATCCCCTGCCGGTGCGCGGCGGCCAGCGCGGCGGCGATCTCGGCGGCCACGGCCAGGGCCTGGCCGAGCGGGAGCGGCCCCTTCTTCAGGCGCTCGGCCAGCGTCTCCCCCGAGAGGTGCTCCATCACCAGGTAGGTGGCGCCTCCCTCTTCGCCGATGTCGTAGAGCGTGCAGATGTGCGGATGGCTCAGGCCGGCGATCGCCCGCGCCTCGCGCTCGAAGCGCGCCCGGCGGTCGGGATCCCCGCTGACGCTGCCGGGCAGCACCTTGATGGCGACGCTGCGGTCGAGGCGCGTGTCGCGGGCCCTGTAGACCTCGCCCATGCCGCCTTCGCCCAGCTTCTCGAGGATCCGGTAAGGGCCGAGCGTGGCGCCGATCATGGCCGGGCCTCGCGGCAAGCCGATGGGGCGCGGAGGGCGCGGGGCAGGGAGGAGCGGTTGCGGCCGGCGGCGAGCGTCCGAGCGGCCATGAGGAGCCCCCTGGTCCGGACGAAGGTGGCAGATCCGCGCGCAGCCTGATTATAGACGCAATCGCGGCAAACGGCGGTGGGGCCGGCGCCCTCGCCGGCCTACCTCACGCCGGCCCCGTGGGGCCTGGCAGGCGGGTGCTGCAGCGTGAGGCGCACGTGCTTCATCAGGCCGTCCACGTCCACGGTCACCATCCGGCCGGCCGAGGCGAACCGGGCCGCCGCCTCTTCGAGCAGCCTCGTCGCCGCCTTGCGCCCGCGCGCGGGCGGGAGTTCGCCGGCCGCCGTTCGCGCGCACGCCAGCATGGCCCGGGCGGTGAGCAGGCAGGCCGCGTCGTAGTGGCTGCCGTTGCGATCCACGATCCCGGCCGCCTGCCGCAGCACCGGCTCCGCCGCCTCGAAGTCGGCTTTCGTGATGAGGAGCCGGGCCAGCAGGATCTCGGCCTGCGCGGAGTTCCGGCCGATGCCGAGGTCGCGGTCGATCTCGACGCACAGCGTCAGCAGCGCCTCGGCGCCGTCGGCCGCGCCCGGGCGCCCGTCCCTGGCCTGGAGCATCAGGCTGCGCCCGAGGTTGAAGATCGCGCCGCCCAGCGTGAACAGGTCGCTCGCCGTCAGGGCGAGCGTGATCGCCTCGGCCAGGTGATGCTCGGCCTCGGCGTGGCGCTTCTGCCGCAGGTAGAGCAGGCCGATGACGTTGTGGAGCACGGCCAGGCCGACCTTGTCGGCGCCGGCGCGGGCCGACTCGAGGCGGCTGTGCAGGTGGCCGATCTGCGCCGACGCGGACGCGGCGTCGGACTCGATCGCGGCGAGCGCGGCGAGCCGCAGGCGCATGTGCCGGCCGAGCGGGTCGGTGCCCCAGAGCTCGCGCTCGGTCCGGGCGGCAAGCCCGAGCCGATCGGCCAGGACCCGCTCGACCTCGTCGCGCGCGAGCGCCAGGTCGCCCTTGGTGGCGGCCACGCGCGCCAGGATGAACGCCGCGATCCGCGTGCAGCGCTCGTCGAACCCCGACGCGTCGAGCGCGGCCCTCGCGTTCCGGTAGGCCTCGTCGTTGTGCCCGAGGTGCAGCGCGAGCAGCGCCCGCGTGGACGCCGCCACCCAGGTCGTCGACAGCGCCTGCGGCAGCGCGCCGTCCCGGCGCGCGTCCAGCCAGGCCGGCAGCAGCTCGACGTCGGGCAGGACGACGATGTCGCGCTCGCGGAGATTGAGCCTCCAGCGGGCCGTGACCTGCCTGGATTCCACCACCTGGAGGCCGTGGCGCGCCTTCAGCGTCTGCAGGTGGCGGGCGACGACCTTGCCGATGCTGGCGAACCGCTTGGAGCGCCAGCCCCGCAGCTCGCGCAGCGTGTTGGCGGTGACCCAGCCGTCCTTCATCCCGGTCAGGCGCGCCGCGGCCAGGGCGGCGTAGAACTCCACCCACTGCGTCGTCGTCGGGCGCCAGCGCGCGCCGCGGGCGCCGCCGATCGTGACGAGGCCGCTCTCGAGGTCGATGGTGAGAGTCATGTGTGAACACGCGTGAAAGAAGGAGATCGGTAGCATACGCCGCGTCGTCCGGTCAAGCGGCGCGGGCCGCGCGTGACGGCGACGCGGGCCGGGATCCGGCTCCGACCGGGTCTGGGAAGGCCCGCGCGACCGACGGGAGAGATCGCAGATGGGGAGCGAGCGAACGGTGATCGTCGGGGGAGGGGGCACCTACCGCGTGTCCGAGCGCCAGGGGTGGTTCCGCGTATTCCACTTCGATTCCCGTGTCCGTGGCGCCCGCAAGACCAGCATCGGCATGGCCAGGTCGCTGGCCGACGCCATCGAGCTCGTCGCCGCGCACGCGGGAGAGGCGATCGTGCGGATGGATCGCCCGTTCGGGAAGGGCGCGAGGAGGGGCGTCAGCGGCAGGGCATCAATGACCCGGGGCGGCCGCTGCGCCCCTCCGCCCGATCGCGCGGAGCGTCAGTTCGTCCCGCTCGCCGCCGAAGTGCTCGTCCAGGACGCGCGCGAACAGTGAGCCGGGCGGGGAAACCAGGTCGAACAGCGTCATCGACGACCGGAGCTTCAGGTCGTCCGGCCAGGGAAAGACGTCCGACGCGGAAAGCCCCGCGAACGACAGCAGCGCCTCGGCGCACTCGCCAAGCCGCGGCCCGAGCACCGGGTGCGCCAGGTAGGCCCTGGCCTCGTCGAGCGACGCGATCGCGTAGCGCCGGCTCATCGCGCTCGAGCCCAGGCCGTCGAACTGAGGGAAGACGAACCACATCCAGTGGCCGCGCTTGCGCCCCTGGCGGAGTTCGCGGATGGCGGCCGCGTAAGTCCCTTCCTGCGCCTCGACGAAACGGGAGAGGCTGAACTCGTCGGCCATTCGCGGATCCTCTGACCCTGCGCGGCGCCCGGCCGCGGCTTCTTATCTTGCGCGGCGCCCGGCCGCGGCTTCTTATCTTGCGCGGCGCCCGGCCGCGCCTGCCGCCGGCGCGCGCGCGGCACCCGTCGGCTTCCGCCACTCCCGCCCGTCCCGCGCGAGCAGTTCGTCCGCCTCGCGTGGGCCCCAGCTCTGCGCCGGGTAGTCGAACAGCAGCGCCGACGGGTCGCCGGCCACGACCTCGAGAACCGGCGAGACGACCGCCCAGCCGGTCTCCACCATGTCCGCGCGGTGGAAGAGCGTCTGGTCGCCGACCATGCAGTCGTAGAGCAGCGTCTCGTACC
>JAJXZZ010000359.1 GCA_021779795.1 Acidobacteriota bacterium
TCGTCGGCACCGAGGCCGAGCGCTTCCTCGAAGAGACCGGCTGCCGGTGGCTCGCCAAGCCCTTCAGGCTCGCCGACCTGCTGCGGTCGGCCCGCGAGGTCCTCGAGTAGGACAGCACCGTCGCGGCGGCCGGCACCGGCCTGGCGGCCCGGACCGGCAGCGCGGCCTTCGCCTGGACCGGGCGCGCGAACGGCAGCACCGGCCGCGAGGCCAGCGGCACGCGCGGCGTGAACGCCGTGATGACCGGCGGGTGCGACGTCGCCCCGGTTGCCCGCGCCGCGGCCGGCTCGAGCGCCGCCCGCAGCCGCTGGATGGCGCGCGCGTGCAATTGCGACACGCGCGACTCGTTCACGCCCAGCTCCGCGCCAATCTCCTTCATCGTCACGTCGCCGAAGTAGTAGAGGCTCACCAGCCGCCGCTCGCGGGCCGGCAGCGTCGCCATGGCGCTGCGGATCCGGTCGCGGACCTCGGTCCGCTCGTAGGCCGCGTCCGGCGCCTCGGGCTCGGACGGCACGAGCACGGCCGGCAGCGAGGCCTCGTCGAGACGGTCGGCGTTCGCCAGCGGCGAGGTCGACTCGATCGTGTTGATCCGGACGATGGTCCGGCCGAGACGCTTCTCGTCCGAGCCGACCTTGGCGGCCAGATCGGCCAGCGAGGGCTCGTGCCCCAGCTCGCGGCGCAGCGTCTCGCGCGCCGCCTCCAGCTCGCGACGCACGCGGCGCACGCCGCGCGGCCACGCGTCGCGGCGCAGCGCGTCGATCATCGCGCCGCGCACGCGCCGCTCGGCAAACGTCTCGAACTTGATCCCGCGCCCCTCGTCGAAGCGATGGGCGGCATCGATGAGACCCATGACCCCGTCCTGCACCAGGTCGCCGATGTCGATCGAATGGGGCATCGACGCCGCGACGCGGCGCGCGAGGGCCTCCACGAACGGGAGCCCGGCCACCACGCGCTGGCTTTCATGGGAAGGAATCGTCTGGGCCTGCATCGTTGTTCTCCTCGGCGATTGGTTCGTGATGATTACGCGTCCGACGGTGCCTGCCTATCGCAACGACGGTGCCAGAATCGGACACGTGCCGCCGAGGCGTGACTCGAGCCGAGACACGTCAGCGCAAGGCATAGAAGAATCAAGACGTTACGCGACAAGAGCTCGCCGATTCGTGCCGCCGGCCGGTTGGCCGAAGGTTGCGCGGCGAGTCAAAACATTGACGTTTTGACGGTTTGCCCCGTCAATTCTGTGACGCAATTACGAGGAAAGACAGGTATGGCGCGTTCGCCGGCTGGAGGGCGACGGGCCTCGAGATGGCAGGAGGGACGTGGTGGAGCTTACCGGCCCAACGACAGGTCTCCCATCTGGGCGCGGATCTGCCGCGCGGTTCCCATGGCCTCGAGCGCGGCCGCGACGACCTGGGCGGCCCTGGAGCGGTTCTTGTCCCCGTCGCTCTTGGCTTCGAGCAGTTCGGCGTGCGAGAGTATGACACCCAGCTCGTTGTTCAACCGGTGGAACAACTCGCTCAATTCGGCAGTCGTGCTCACTTTGACGGCTTCAGACACGGCATCCTTCCACGTGGCCCTGAGAGCCTGTGAAACAATCGCCCGGCTCAGGGCTCACGGCTCGGCGTCTTTCACGCGTGGTTTCCGCGCTTGAGTCTTGAGCCTCGAGCCTTGAGTCTGATTTCTTCACACGCTCTGAGCGCTTGCTCAAAAAGTCTATCGGGATGAGCAATCGCCGACTGTAGGCGCGATCCGCGCCATGGTGCTTTTCACCCGGGCCCGGCTGTGTCAATATGTTGGCGCTTCATTAAATGGCTGATACCACGAAACATCTGCTGATCGTCGAGGACGAGAAGGCGCTGCGCGAGGTCGTGGCCGAGCGCCTGGCCGATCACGGCTACGACGTGACCGAGGCCGGCAACGGCGAGGAGGCCCTGGAGCGCCTGGCCGAGTTCGCCTTCGACGTGGTCATCACCGACCTGCGGCTCCCCGGCCTCGACGGCAGCAAGGTGCTCGAGGCCGCGCTCGCCCGCTACCCGGACATCATCGGGATCGTCGTGACCGGCTATGGCACGGTGAAGGACGCGGTGGAGGCGATCAAGCGCGGGGCGACGGACTTCGTCACCAAGCCGTTCCAGTTCGACGAACTGCTGCACGCCCTGGACTCGGCGCTCGAGCAGCGCCGGCTGCGGTCCGAGAACGCCTACCTTCGCTCGCAGCTGGAGCGCCGCTACAGCTTCACCGGCATCGTCGGGCGCAGCCGCCCGATGCGCGACCTGTTCCAGCTGCTCGAGACCGTGTCGGGCACGAACAGCACGATCCTCGTCACCGGCGAGACCGGGACGGGCAAGGAGCTGGTGGCGCGGGCCATCCACCACAACAGCCCGAGGCGCGGCGGCCAGTTCGTCGCCATCAACTGCAGCGCGATCCCCGAGACGCTGCTCGAGGCCGAGCTGTTCGGCCACGTGCGCGGGGCGTTCACCGGCGCCGTCGGCACGCGCGTGGGCCGGTTCGAGCTGGCGCACAAGGGGACGCTCATGCTGGACGAGGTCGGCACCATGGGCGGGCCGTTGCAGATGAAGCTGCTGCGCGCGCTGCAGGAGCGCGAGATCGAGCGCGTCGGCGACTCGCGGCCGGTCAAGGTGGACGTCCGCGTGATCGCGGCGACCAACAGCGACCTGGCGAAGATGGTGGCCGAGGGGAGGTTCCGCGAGGATCTCTACTACCGGCTGAACGTGATCCCGGTGCGGCTGCCGCCGCTGCGCGAGCGGGCCGAGGACATTCCGCTGCTCGTGCAGCACTTCCTCGAGCGGTTCTGCCGCGAGGCGACCCCCCCGCGGCCGCCGATGACCGTCTCGCAGGAGGCGATGCGCCGGCTGATGGCCTGCCCGTGGCCGGGCAACGTGCGGCAGCTCGAGAACACGCTCGAGCGCGCGGTCGCGCTCGGCGCCGGCCGGACGCAGATCGAGCTGGCGGACCTGCCGCCCGACGTGCAGGAGGCGGGGCCGGCGTCGCCCTCGGCCTCGTTCGCGCTGCCCGACTGCGGGATCGACCTCCAGAAGTACATCGCCGACGTCGAGCGGGAACTCATCCAGCAGTCGCTCGACCGAGCCGGCGGCAACAAGGTCCGCGCGGCGCAGCTGCTCAACCTGAAGCGCACGACGCTCGTCGAGAAGCTGAAGCGCCTGAACCGGGATTGACCCATGCCACCTCGATTCACGTACTGGACGATCATTCTCGACGGCCAGCCGACGGCGTTCCGCGCGGCCGAGCGCGGCGAACTGCTGCCGACGCTGAAGCAGTTGCAGGCGAAGAACCCGGCCGCCGTCCTCAAGTGGTTCGCCCGCGGGCGCGTCTGGGAGTCGCCCGAGGAGGCCCGCCGGGCCCGCGAGGAGGAGGGGGCCGCGGCGCGCGCCGCGGCGACCGAGAAGGCGCGCGGCCGCGAATGGCGCCCGGGCGGCGAACACCGTGACCCGCGCGAGAAGTTCAAGAAGGAGACGTTCCAGGCCCGCAAGCGGCGCGAGAAGAAGGCGGCCGACCTGGCGCGCCGGGCCGGGGAGCCCGGCTGGCGCCCGCGCGGCGACGCCGCCCGCCCGGATGCCCGCCACGAGAGGCCGCGCCAGGATCGGCCGCATCAGGATCGACCGCATCAGGATCGG